>NZ_JBHYKM010000018.1:32722-69562 GCF_042741435.1 Streptomyces sp. NPDC058955
GGGCGCCCCCCCCGGGGGCGGGCCGCGAGTGGGTGGGGGCGCGCCCGCCCGCGCGGGGGGCGGGGCGGGGCCGGCGGGCCGCTCCATCCCCACCGCCCCCCCCCCTCGCGTGTGCCCGGTCACGCTCAGAAGTCCTCGGCGACGATGCGCTCGATGTTGCGTTCGGCGAGGGCGGTGATGGTGACGAAGGGGTTGACGCTGGTGTTGCCGGGGATCAGGGCGCCGTCGATGACGTAGAGGCCCTGGTAGCCGTGGAGGCGGCCGTGGTTGTCGGTGGCCCGGTCCAGGACGGCGCCGCCGAGCGGGTGGTAGGTGAGGTGGTCGCCCCAGATCTTGTAGGTGCCGAAGAGGTCGGTGCGGTAGATCGTCCCCTCCTTGGCGTTGATCTTGTCGAAGATGGACTTCGCCATGTCGATGGACGCCTGCTTCCAGGACCGGTCCCAGCTGAGTTCGACCTGTCCGGTGGCCGGGTTCCAGGTGAACTCGGCGCGGTGCGGGGTGCGGGTGATGGAGAGGTAGAAGGAGGCGTAGGTCTCGATGCCGGTGGGCAGCGGGGCGACCTCGGCGAAGGCGCCGCCGGCCTCCCAGTTGTCGATGCCGGCGGTGGGCATGGCGGACTGGAGCTTGCCGGTGGGGTCCCACATGTGGTTGGCCCGGCCGCACATGACGTTGCCGTTGTCGCCCCAGCCCTTGCCGATGTGCTCGTTGAGCGCGGGCAGGGCGCCGGTGGCCTTGAGGCGGGTGAGGAGCTTGCTGGTGCCGACGCTGCCGGCGGCGAAGAAGACCCGGTCGGCGCGGACGGTCTTGGATGCGAGGACGGCGCCGGTGGTGTCGATTTGGTCGATGGCGACCGTGTAGCCGCCGGCGGCGGCCGGGGTGACCGAGGTGACCCGGTGGAGGGCGGAGACGGTGAGCCGGCCGGTGGCGGCGGCCTGGGCGAGATAGGTCTTCTGGAGGCTCTTCTTGCCGTGGTTGTTGCCGTAGATGACCTCGCCCTCCAGGGCGGACTTCGGTACGGCTCCGACCGCCTCCTGCTTCATGTAGTCCCAGTCGTAGACGTTGGGCACGAAGACGAAGGGGAAGCCGGACCGCTGGGCGTGCTTGCGGCCCACGCGCGCGTACTGGTAGCACTCGGCGTTCTCCCACCAGGTCTCGTCGACGGAGGTGACGCCGAGGCCCGCGTTGGCGCGCGGGTAGTAGGTGGCGTACATCTCGGCCGGGTCGACGGTGGGGAGGATCGCCGGGAAGCGCTCGCGGCGGGGGGTGACGGCCATGCCGCCGTTGACCAGGGAGCCGCCGCCGATGCCGCGGCCCTGGTAGACGGTGATGCCGGCGAAGTCCTCGGCGTCGAGGATGCCGGTGTGCCGGGGCACGTCCTTGTCGAGGGGGAAGCCGAGGAACTGGCTCAGCGGCTGCTTGGTGCGGGTGCGCAGCCAGAAGGAGCGGTAGTCGGGCTTGGTGGTGTTGGCGAAGACCTTGCCGTCGGGGCCCGTGGTGTCCCAGGGCAGGCCCATCTCGACCATGTGGACGTCGACGCCGGCGCGGGCGAGGCGGAGGGCGGCGACGGAGCCGCCGTAGCCGGTGCCGATGACGAGGGCGCGGACGTGGGAGCCGTCGGGGATGGGACAGACGTTCAGCCCGGGGACCTCGGCGCGGGCCGGGGCGGCGAGGCCGCCGGCGAGGGCGGCGGCGCCGAGAACGGAACCTGTTCCGGTCAGGAAGCGGCGGCGGTCGATTCCGTGAGTTCCCTGGGCGGACAGGGAGCGTTCACTCATGTGATCTTCCTCACTCGTGAGCGAATGGGAACACGTTCTACGACCGTCCGCCGAGGAAGTCACGAGAAACCGACGGGTAACTTAGGCCGAATACGCCCTCTTGATCCCCTCCACGACGTACTCCGCGTGTGCGCGCGCCGCCGGCAGCAGCTCCGCCCAGGAGCCGTACTCCCCCGCCAGATACTGGGCCCGGGCGGCCTCCAGCGGCGGCCGGTGCTCCGCCGGCAGCCGCGGCAGCAGCAGGGCGGCGGCCTCGTCCTTGGAAAAGATCCGGCCGGTGCGCAGGGTGGTGTGGATCCGGGCGAGGGTGAGCAGGACGTTGCGGGTGTCGCCGTCGAGGTCGGCCAGGAGGTCCGGTACGCCGGCGACGATCGCGGCCCGCAGATCGGCCGCCGGCACCGGGTCGAAGAGCTCGGTCGGGCGCGGGCCCCACAGCGGGACGTCGCCGGCCCGGGCCATGGTGAGGAGCGGTGCCAGGTCGGGGCAGGGCGCGGGGGCGGGGGTGAGGCCGGCCTCGTAGTCGTCGCGCAGCCATTCGCCGTAGAGGTACTCGCAGACCGGCGGGTACCGCCAGGGGCGGACGTCGGCGTGGACGACCAGGCTCAGCTCGACGGGCCGGGCCGGGCCGCGGTGGGCCCGCGCGCCGGAGACGGCGAGCAGGGCGTCGGTGAGGGCGCGCCGCTCGGCCTCGGTGGTGTGCCGGGTGAGGACGACGAGGACGTCGACGTCGCTGGTGGGCCGCAGTCCGCCGAGGACGGCGGAGCCGTGGGCGCAGGCGGCCCGTACGGCCTCGCCCCCGAGGGTCTCGCGGACGAGCCGGACGACGTGGTGGGCCGGCGCGGCGGCGTCGGCCGGGCGGGGGGCGTCGGGCACGGGGGCTCCTGGGCGGGTGGGTGGCGGACGAGGAGTCCGTCACCGTACCGAAGGGGCCGGGGCCGTACCGGTTCGTTTCCGGCTCGCGGGCGGAGGAGGGGGGAGGTCGACGCCCGCGAGCCGGTGTTCGGGGGGCGCCGTCAGGCGCGGGCCGGGACCGGCGCGGCCTCGCGGGAGGTGCCGGTGGCGAGGGCGGGTTCGGCGCGGACCGGGCCTTCGAGGAGCCGGCGCAGGAGGGCGGTGCGGCGGGCCGGGTCGTCGCCGTCGGTCTCGGCGAGCAGGGCGGCGAGGACGGCGATGCGGGCCTGGCCGGCCCGGAGGGTGCCGGTGAGCAGGCCGCCCGCGGCGACCAGGTCGACGGCGCCGCCGCCGGTGTAGATCTCGGCGAGCGGGCCGGCCGGGACGCGGGTGGTGACGGCGACGAGGACGCCCTGGGCGGTGGCCTCCGCCACGGCCTCGGCGATCTCCGGGGTGGCGTTCCCGGCGCCGGTGGCGACGAGGACGATGCCGCGGGCCCCGGCGGCGAGGGCGGCGTCGAAGTGCAGCCGGTCGCCGTCGGTGTGGTGGAAGACGACGTCCACCCGCGGCAGCGCGCCGCGGCCGTCGGCCTCCGGGTCGGCGGTGCGGGCGGCGGCGGGCAGCGGCAGGACGGCCGGGCGCTCGGGCAGCCGCTCGACGTCGACGCGGGAGAAGCCCACCCGGCCCAGGCGCTCGGCCGAGGGGTCGGAGAAGGCGTCGGCGGCCAGGGTCTGGGTCTTCACCGTGCCGCGGGCGGCGTGCACGCGGCCGTCGAAGACGACGAGGACGCCGAAGTCGCGGACGGTGGCGGCGACCTGGAGGGCGTCGTACAGATTGCCCGGGCCGTCGCCGTCGCCGGTGCCGAAGGGGCGCTGGGCGCCGGTGAGGACGACCGGACGGGGATCGGCGTGGTGGAGGTCCAGGAGGAAGGCGGTCTCCTCCAGGGTGTCGGTGCCGTGGGTGACGACGACGCCGTCGACCCCGGGGTCCGCCAGGGTCTCGTGGACCGTGCGGAGCAGCACGAGCTGGTGGGCCGCGGTGAGGAGGGAGCTGTTGACGTTGAAGAGGTCGCGCACCTCGACGGTCACGCCCTCGGGCAGCGGGGCGGTGGCGAGCACGTCGTCGCCGGAGGCGTCGGCGGCGTAGCCGGTGCCCTGCCAGCGGCTGGCGATGGTGCCGCCGGTGCTGATGACGACGATCCGGCGCGGGGTTCCGTCGTTGGTCCGCTGCATGTCCGCCGCCTCTCGCTGCTCTGGGGTGCCGTGCCGCCCTCGGGGGCGGCACGTGATGGGCGTCGGCAACCTTAGACCAAAGGGATGAGCAGGCGATTGCGGATAGCGATGCAGGAATGTTTCGTCCTGGCAGATAATTGCGCCATGGACCGAATCGATCTCCACATCTTGCGCGAGCTCCAGCAGGACGGCCGGCTGAGCAACCAGGAGCTGGCCCAGCGGGTCGGCCTGAGCCCCTCCCCCTGTCTGCGGCGGGTGCGCCAGCTGGAGCAGGACGGCGTGATCCGGGGCTACCGGGCGGTCATCGACCCGGAGGCGGTGGGGCGGGGCTTCGAGGTGCTGGTCTCGGTCGAGGTGAAGCGGGACCGGGAGACGGTGGAGGCGTTCGAGGAAGCGCTCCAGTCGATCCCGGACGTGATCGAGGCGTACCGGCTCTTCGGCAGCCCGGGCTGTCTGCTGCGGATCGCGGTGGCGGACCTGTCGGCGTACGAGCGGCTGTGGATCGAGCAGCTGACGGCGCTCGCCGGGGTCACCGAGGTGAACTCGCAGATCATCATGAAGCGGATCAAGGAGCCGAAGGGGATGCCGGTGGACGTCCGGGGCACCTGAGGCGGAAGTGGCGCGACCCGCCCGCGCGCGGTCGCCGTGTATGCGAGAACGTCACCGAATGGCTCTTTGTCCGTAACACGACAACCCCCTCCCCCGTGCCACTCTCCCGGATGACACGCAGTCAACACGCGTAGAGCGCCGCCGCCCTGAGCCCGGGCACGGCGCTCGCCCGCGTGCCGTCCCCGGAAAGGGCCCCCCATGTCGGTTGCACGGATACGCAGGTGGAAGGTCTGGGCGGCGGTCTCCGCCGCCGTCGTCGGACTCGCGCTCCCCACCCTCACGGCGACGCCCGCCGCCGCCACCACGAACGCGTACGACACCACGTACTACAAGAACGCCGTCGGCAAGACCGGCACGAGCCTCAAGTCCTCGCTGCACACCATCATCAGCAGCCAGAACAAGATCTCGTACGACGCGGTCTGGAACGCGCTGAAGGTCACCGACCAGGACCCGAACAACACCAACAACGTCGTCCTGCTGTACAGCGGCGTCTCGCGCAGCAAGTCCCTCAACGGCGGCGACGTCGGCGACTGGAACCGCGAGCACGTGTGGGCCCAGTCCCACGGCAGCTTCGGCACCTCGGCCGGCCCCGGCACGGACCTGCACCACCTGCGCGCCTGCGACGTCCAGGTCAACAGCATCCGCGGCAACAAGGACTGGGACTTCGGCGGCAGCGCCGTCAGCGGCGCCTCCGGCAGCTACACGGACTCCAACTCCTTCGAGCCGCGCAACGCCGACAAGGGCGACGTGGCCCGGATGATCCTCTACATGGCCGTCCGTTACGAGGGCGACGACGCCTGGCCCGACCTGGAGCCCAACGAGTCGACCACCAACGGCAGCGTGCCCTGGCACGGCCGCCTCTCGGTCCTCAAGCAGTGGAACGAGCAGGACCCGCCGAGCGCCTTCGAGGAGCGTCGCAACGACGTCATCTTCAACACCTATCAGGGCAACCGGAACCCGTTCATCGACCACCCGGAGTGGGTCGAGGCGATCTGGTAGCGGCGCGTTCCGGGCCCCGGCCGCACCCCCGTTTTGGATTGTCGGAGGATCATCAATACGATCCGCCGATGATCACGAGAAAACGGCTGGCGACCGGGGCCTGCGCACTGCTCGTCGCCCTGACCGCCGCGCTGCTGCCGACGAGCGCGGCCGCCGACGAACCGGCGAAGGAATCCCCCAAGGTCGAGCTGGTCCTCGACGTCAGCGGCTCCATGCGGGCCAAGGACATCGACGGCAAGTCCCGGATGAGCGCGGCCAAGCAGGCGTTCAACGAGGTCCTGGACGCGGTGCCGGAGGAGGTCCGGCTCGGCATCCGCACGCTCGGCGCCGACTACCCCGGCAACGACCGCAAGCGCGGCTGCAAGGACACCCGCCAGCTGTACCCGGTCGGCCCGCTCGACCGGACCGAGGCCAAGACCGCCGTCGCCACCCTCGCCCCCACCGGGTGGACCCCGATCGGCCCGGCGCTCACCGAGGCCGCCAAGGACCTCGGCGAGGACGGCGCGACCAAGCGGATCGTCCTCATCACCGACGGCGAGGACACCTGCGGCGTCGACCCGTGCCAGATCGCCCGCGAGATCGCCGCCAAGGGCATCCACCTCGTGATCGACACCCTCGGCCTGGTGCCCGACGCCAAGACCCGGCAGCAGCTCACCTGCATCGCCGAGGCCACCGGCGGCACCTACACCTCCGTGCACCGCACCGAGGACCTCTCCCGCCGGGTACGCCAGTTGGTGGACCGCGCGGCCGACCCGGTGGTCACCCCGGTCGCCACCGAGGGCACCCGGCAGTGCGCGGACGCCCCGCAGCTCAAGCCCGGGCTCTACACCGACCGGGAGACCTTCGGCGAGCACCGCTGGTACAAGGTCGACCTGCTGCCCGGCCAGGAACTCCGCGCCTCCGTCAGCGTCTCCGCCGACCGGGCCGTGAACAACGACTACGGCGTGCTGCTGCGGGCCGTCACCCGGAGCGGGCGGGAGATCGTCCGCGGCTCCGAGGCCGGCGACGGGCGCACCGACGTGATCTCGACCGGTCTGCGCTACCCGAAGCCGGAGACCGAGGACGCGGACGAGGACGGCGACGGCAAGCCGGCCGCCGAGACCGTCTGCCTCCAGGTCAGCAACTCCTTCTCCGCTCCCCCGGCCGTGAAGACCACGCCCGGCATGCCGATCGAGCTGGCCGTGGACGTCGTGGACGGCCCGGCGGGCGCCTCGGATGTGGCCTCGTTCGGGCTCGGCCGCGGCTGGTGGCTGCTCGGCGCGCTGGTGCTCGCCGGGTTCCTGGCCGGTCTGATCTGGGGCTGGCTGTCCCGCTGGCGCGTCGCCGTCTGGAGGACCCACTGATGCGTACCGTACGGATGCTCGCGGCGGCCGCGCTGGCCGGCGCCGCCCTGCTGGGCCCCGCCGCGCCGGGCGCCCTCGCCGACACGCCCACGCCGTCGGCCTCGGCCGGCGAGGAGGCGGGCCCCACGGAGGCCGGCACCACCTTCCGCACCGCCGCCGCCTTCCGGCCCGGCCAGGAGGCCACCGCCCAGGCGGCGGCGGGCGACTACCTGTACTGGGTCTTCCCCGCGGACACCGGCGAACGGCCCACCGTGCAGGCGACGGTGACGCTGCCGGAGAGCGCGCTGCGGCACGGCCCGGCGACCTGGCGGGTGGACGTCTACGACGGGCTGCGGCGCCGCCAGCCGTGCATGTACGGGACCCAGTCCCGTACCGCGGCGAAGGAGGCCGCCTCGGTGCGGCTCGCCTGTGTGCTGCGGCCGGTGCGGGCCTCCGCCGACGCCTGGGCGAACGACCCGCTGCCGGGCAGCTACTACGTCCGGCTGACCGTCACCGGGCTGCCGGAGGAGGACCTGGGCCAGCCGTTCTCGGCCCGCGTCGGCGTGGACGTCTCCGACCGGGGAGGCGCGTACGCCACCGACGGGGCGCTCGCCGCCCCGCTGGTGCCCGGCGCGACCACGGCCGAACTGGCCGAGGCCGAGGAGGCGGCGGGCCGGCGGACCGCGGTGGAGGCCGCCGCGCCGGAGGGCGGCTGGTCCTCCGGCTGGTGGTCGGACCGCTGGATCTGGACCGCGGCCGGCGGCGTCCTCGCCGCGCTCGCGGGCATCGGCGGCTACGCCCTGACCAGGGGTGCGGGCCGTCCGCCGCGGGTGCCGCCCGCCGCCTGACCCACCCCGCCCGAGGCCCCCGTCGCGATCGCGGCGGGGGCTTTCGCGTGCCCGGAGACCCGGGAGGCGCTTTACAGTTCGCGCCGCGAACCATATGGTTCGTAGCACGAACTACCGAGGGCGGGGCTCGCCGTCGGATCCGATCCGGAGGGGAACACGGACATGAACGCGATCGTCACCGTCATCGGCGGGGGTTACGGCGGCTCGACCCTGGCCAAGGCACTGGAAGCGGACGCCGAGGCCGGCGTCGAGGTCATCCTCGTCGACCCCAAGGACGCCTTCGTGCACGCCGCCGGCTCGCTCCGGGCCCTCGTCCGGCCCGACTGGGCGAGCAACGTCTTCTTCCCGTACGACCGGCTGCTCGCCCGGGGCCGGGTGATCCGCGACCGGGCCGCCTCGATCGAGGCCCGGGGCGTCACCCTCGCCTCCGGCGAACGCGTCGACGCCGACTACGTGGTCGTCGCCACCGGCTCCGCCTACCCGTACCCGGCGAAGTTCGACACCGACTCCTCCGCCGAGGCCCTGGACCGGCTGCGCGCCACCCACCAGGAGCTGGCCGGCGCCGACCACGTGCTGATCAGCGGCGCGGGACCGGTCGGCCTCGAACTCGCCGGCGAGATCCGGTCCGTCTGGCCCGACAAGCGGATCACCCTGGTCGACCCCCGCGAGGGGCTGCTCCCCGGCTTCGCCCCGGAACTCCGCGACGGCCTCGCCCGGCAGCTCGACGAACTGAAGGTGGAGGTACGGCTCGGCGTGACGCTCACCGAGGAACCGCCGGCCGGCCCCGGCCGCGGGGGCACCTTCACCGTGGGCACCTCCGACGGCGGCGCGCTCACCGCCGACATCTGGTTCCGCGCCCACGGCGGCGCCGTCCACGGGGGCTTCCTCTCCCCCGCGCTGACCGGCGCCCTCAACCCGCGGGGGCGGCTCCGCGTCGACGGGCACCTGCGGGTGGAGGGCCAGGAGCGGGTCTACGCGATCGGCGACGTCACGGCGCTCGACGAGGCCAAGATGGCCGGGTACGCGATGCAGCACGCCGAGGTCGTGGCGGCCAACATCCTGGCCCAGGTGCGGGGCGGCGAGCCGGGCACCACGTACACGCCCTCACCGATCCCCTCGGTGCTGCTGCCGCTCGGACCGCTGGGCGGCGTCGGGCAGTTCCCGTCGCCGGACGGGCCGCTCGTGCTGCCGGCCGCGACGGTCTCCGCGTACAAGGGCCACGACCTCTTCACCGGGCGGTTCGCCGAACTCTTCGGCACCGGCGAGGCGTAGCCGCCCCGTGACGGGCTCAGGGCCGGTCGGAGAAGACCTCCGGGACCTCGTTGTCCAGGACGACCCGGCCCAGCAGGTCGGCCAGCCGCTCCCGCTCGGGGTCGTCGAGCCCCGCGGGCAGCAGCTCGATCCGGCGGCACGCCTCCGTGTAGAACACGTCGGCGAGACGGGCGCCCTCCTCGGTGAGGGCCACCCGCACCGCCCGGCGGTCGTCGGGGTCGGAGGCGCGCTCCACGAAGCCCAGCCGCGAGGTGCGGTCCACCAGGCCGGTGAGGCTGGACTTGGCGAGCCCGAGCTTGGCGCCCAGCTCGCCCATCCCGGTCGGTCCCGGCATCAGGACGCACAGGAGCTGGCCCTGCTGGGGCGTCAGCCCGTAGGCGTGCGCGGCGTCCGCGTACGCGGTGTTCACCAGAAACGCGGAGCGCACCAGCGCGGCGACGACTCCGATCCGCTCACCCTCGTCCTTGGTCATGCGGCCAGAATACCCTTCGTGGCACGAACCATCTGCCGTCAGGGCATCCGCCGGGCACCCTCCAGGACCGCCTGCCGGATCCGGTGGTAGGTGCCGCAGCGGCAGATGTTGCGCAGCGCGTCGAGGTCGGCCTCGGTCACCTCGCGGCCCGCCTCCCGGGCCCGGCGGACCGCGTCGACGGCCGCCATGATCTGCCCGGGCTGGCAGAAGCCGCACTGGGCGACGTCGAGGTCGAGCCACGCCTCCTGCATCGGGTGCAGCTCGGCGCCGACGGTGTCGGGCAGGCCCTCGATGGTGGTGACCTCGTCCTCGGCGGCGAGCTGCCCGACGGGGACGGCGCAGGGCGTGAACGCCTTGCCGTTGAGGTGGCTCGTACAGGCGCGGCAGACGCCGACCCCGCAGCCGTACTTGGGCCCGGTGACGCCGAGGACGTCCCTGAGGACCCACAGGAGACGGACGTCGGACTCGACCTCGGCGGTGACGGCCTTGCCGTTGAGGATGAAGGTGTGCTGGGGCACGGGTTGCTCCGGGGGGTGTCAGAGGACGCGGTCGCGGCCGTCGGTCGGGGAGGCCGGAATCGGCGGCACGGCCGGCGTGGGCGTGAAGGCGAGCGGGGCGGTGTGGTTGACCGGGAAGACGGTCGGCATCGTGCCGGTCGCGCGGCCGTAGGCGCCGGCGACGGCCGCCATCGCGGCGGCCACGGCCAGCTCGCCCGCGCCGCCCGGCTTGTCGCCGGTCGGCGGCATGACGACGATCTCCAGCTCGGGCGGGGTGTTCCACTGCCGGGTGTAGTAGTAGTTGTCCCAGCTGGACTCCAGGAACGCGCCGTCCTTCAGGTGCAGTCCGGACGTGAGGGCGAGGGCGATGCCGTCGGAGATGCCGCCCATCATCTGCGCCTCCAGACCGCGCGGGTTGACCGCCAGGCCGACGTCGACGGCGCAGACCACCTTGGTGACCCGGGGGCCCGTGTACGCGTTCGGGACCGTGCGTCCGGTGGTCGCGGGCCGGCAGTCGATCTCCGCGAGCACCGCCACGTACGAGTGGTACTCGGGGTGCAGGGCGATGCCCTGCCCGGTGCCGGGCTCCATCGGCCGCCCCCAGCGGCCCAGTTGGGCGACCTTGTCGAGGACGGCCCGGGCCCGGGCCTCCTTCGTCAGGCGGCGGCGCAGCTCGTAGGCGTCCTCGCCCAGCCGGCGGGCCAGTTCGTCGAGGACGAGTTCCTGGGCGGTGCGCACGTTGGGCGAGTAGATGTTCCGCATCGAGCCCGTGTTGTAGCCCTTGTCGGTCTCGGCCAGCAGCTGGGTGGTGACGCCCAGGTGGTAGGGGCTGATCTGGGTGAGCTGGAACATCGTCTCGGAGAAGGTGAGGTCGGCGACCGGCAGCCGGGCCGCCTCCGCCGTCAGCACCTCGCCGATGCCGTGGCCGAAGTCGGTGGCGACGGAGGTGTGCCGCTGCTCGTACGTCAGCACCTCGCCGAGCGAGTAGGTGGCGCGGACCCGCGAGGTCGACATGGGGTGCGTGCGCCCCTGCCGGAAGTCGTCGGTGCGGTGCCACATCAGCTTCACCGGCTTGCCGAGCTTCTTCGAGATCTCGGCGGCCTCGTGGGCGGCGTCGTGGAACAGCTTGCGCCCGAAGGAACCGCCGCCCTCGGTGACGTGCACCTTCACGGCGGAGACGGGCAGGCCGAGGCGGAGCGCGATCTGCTCCTGGGCGACGACCGGCGCCTTGAGGGAGCCCCAGATCTCGGCGGAGTCCGGACGGACGTCCGCGATGGCGCAGTTGGTCTCCAGGGCGGCGTTGCTGGCGAAGTGGAAGGTGAAGCGGGCGTCGACGGCCTTGGTGAGCAGCGGCAGCGGCGGGACGACGAGCGGCAGTTCGGCCCGGCGCAGCTCGTCGAGGACGGTGGCGTCGGTGGCGTCCTCGGCGGTGCCGGGACCCCAGGCGACGTCGAGGGCGCGGACGGCGTCGATGCACTGGCCGAAGGTGCGGGCGCGGACGGCGACGCCGGTGGAGACCGTGACGACGTCGGTGACGCCCGGCATGGCCCGTACCGCGTCGAGGTTGGCGACGGAGCGGACGGTGCCGTTGATGGTGGGCGGGCGGCAGACCATCGTCGGCAGGGCTCCCTCGACCTGGAGGTCCATGGCGAACCGCTTGCGGCCGGTGACGGCGGCGAGCGCGTCGAGGCGGCTCCGGCCGGTGCCGATGACCCGGAAGTCGGCGCGGTCCTTGAGGGTGACGGTGACGGCGGTGTCGGCCACGGCGGCGGCCCGGGCGGCGAGTTCGCCGTAGCCGAGGACGGCGCCGGTCGGCGAGAGGACCGTGCCGGCCTTGGTGGTGAGCGTGGACACGGCCTCGCCGAGGACGAGGGAGGCGGCGTGCAGCAGCCGGCCCCGGGCGACGGCGGCCGCGACCCGGATCGGGGTGTAGGTGGAGACGGTGGTGTTGGAGCCGCCGGTGAGCTGGTTGAAGAGCAGCTCGGGGCGGGCGTCGGCGAGGGTGACCTTCACCTTCTCCAGGGGCAGGTCCAGTTCCTCCGCGATGAGCATCGCGGAGGAGGTGGTGACGCCCTGGCCGACCTCGGCGCGCGGCAGCGCGAAGTGGGCGGTGCCGTCGGGGTCGAGCCGGATGGTGATCAGGTGGCTGGTCGGCAGCGCGGCCGTGGTCAGCAGGTCGTTGAGGTCGAGGAGTTCGGCCGGACCGGGCAGCGAGGGGACGACGGCCTCGGCGGTCGTGGGCGCGACGGCCTCGGCGCCGACCTGGGCGGCGACGGTGAGGGTGGGCGCCGCGAGCACGTACCCGAGGAAGCGCCGGCGGCCGATGCCGGGGGCGCCGTCGGCCGGGGGGCTCGGTTCGTTCTCGCGCGCGGGATGCCGCCTGGCCATGTGGGGGTGCCTTTCGACGCGTGTCCTGCTTCTCGGGTGCGGGGGCGATCATCGCGCATCCGGAGGCGCGGCGGGGCCGCTTCGGTGAGGAAATCGCGAAAGAACCGTGCTGGTCAGGGGTGGTTTCCGTCAGGTCTGCCGGGTTTCGGACGGTGGGGTGCGGTCGGGGCGCCGCGTCGGATGCGGGGTCGGGAGGCGCGCGGCGTCTACCGCTGGGCCCCCGACCGCGTCGCCCGCCCCGGAAAGGCGGCGCGGCCGGTCCGGGAGCCGGATCCGGCGGGCGCCTCGCCCCGGGGCCTGGTCCTGGCCCGCAGGCCGCGCACGGCCTGGGCCCGGCGGGCGTTCATCCGGCCTCGGCACGACCGCAGTTGGTCCCGGGAGACGCGGGCGCGCTGGCCGCCGCCGGCGATGAACGCGTTGACGGAGACCATCGGGTCGCCGCCGACCGAGCGGGCCAGCAGGGCGCCCACCACGACCGGACCGAGCGCCACCACGAGGGCGGTGCCGGTGGCCGAGACGTGGCGGAGGGGCCGGGGGCCGCTGCGCGGGGTGCGGAGGGTCATGGGTCCATTCCAGCCGCTCCGGGCGCCGGGCGGATCCGCCGACGTACTCACGTGGTGGCGCGATCCGTACTCAGCGCGATCCCTACTCAGACGGCCGGCCCGCACGTCATCCCGCGTGGCGACGTGAGCGGGCGACGGCCCGGCCGCCCAGTGCCGTCGCGGCGAGGCCGACGAGCAGGGAAACGTAGGCGCCGCCCAGGCCGTTCCCGGTGCCGAGGCCGCCGTCGGCAGTGGCGGCGACCAGGCCTCCCAGGACGACGGCGACCACCCCGGCGGCGAGGGCGAGCAGCGGCCCCAGCGGCCCGGTCGCGACGCCGAGGCGGCCGGTGGGACGGGCCACGGCCCGCCACGCCACGGCCAGGCCGATCAGCCCGATCACCGCGCCGACGAACGAGCCGAGCCGGCCGGCGCCGACGGTGGTGGCGGAGGCGGCGAGGGACGACACGGGGTCGGAGGCGGCGGAGGCGGGCGCGGCGAGGGCGAGGCCCCCGAGCAGGGCAGCCGTTCCGGTGGCGAGCAGACGGCGGACGGACATGGGCGGGCTCCCCTTCGTGCGGTGCGGTGCGCTGATGCGGTGTGGTGCGCTGATGCGGTGCGGCGACGTGCTGTCGGCCGAGCTCCGAGCATGTCCTCCGCCCCCTGCCCCGGTCGTCCCCCCGGCGTGGTCACTTCGCCTGCCGCGGGCGCGGTAGCGGCCGGCTTCCTACCGCGTCCGTGGTAGTCGAGGGCTCCTTGGGGCGCTCCGCGCCGACGACACCGCCCCGCCGCGCGGCCTCGCCGACGTACCGGAACCGGTGGGGCGGGGCGGGGCGTCGGGGGTGGACGCGACGCCGGCCGTGGCCCGTACGCCCTTCCCAGGCCGGGGGTGGCCGGGTTCCACTGGGCGTCCGGAGCGACGGCGGAGGGGCGTGGGGCATGGCGGTGGCGGTGCTGGTGGTGGAGCACGAGGACGGGGCGGGGGCCGGGCTGGTCGGGGAGCGGCTGGCGGCGGACGGGGTGCGGCTGGACGTGCGGCGGCCGTGGCGGGGCGAGGAGCTGCCCGCCGGCCTGGCGGACCACGCCGGTCTCCTGGTGCTCGGCGGGTCCGTGGGGTGCCGGGACGACGGGGCGGCGCCGTGGCTGGCGCAGGTGCGGGAGCTGGTGCGCGAGGCGGTCCGGCGGGAGGTGCCGCTGCTCGGGATATGTCTGGGCGGTCAGCTCGTCGCCGACGCCCTCGGGGGTGCGGTCGCCGCCCGGCCGCGCGGGCCGGAGGTGGGCTCCGTACCGCTGCGGCGGCTGCCCGGCGCCGACGGGGACCCGGTGTTCGGGCGGGTGCCGGACGGGGCGCCGGCGGCGCAGTGGCACTTCGACGACATCACGCGGCTGCCGGAGGGCGCCGTGCCGGTGCTGGGCGGGGACGGCTGCCGGCACCAGGCGTTCCGGGCCGGTCCCGTGGCGTGGGGCGTGCAGTTCCATCCGGAGGTGGACGGGGACGCGGTCGCGCGGTGGGCGCGGGCCGACGCGGAGGCGGTGCGGGACCGGGGCGGCGATCCGGACGCGGCGGTGGCCTCCGTACGGCGGGACGGCGAGGCGCTGCGGGAGGTCTGGGGCGCGGCGGCCGGCGCCTGGGGCCGGGTGGTGCGGGAGCGGGCGGCGGACGCGGCGCGCTGACGTCCGGCCGGTCGGGTGGGGTGCGGCGGGCGGGGCGCCGTAGCGTACGGGGCACACGTACGACAGCCCAGCCGAGGAGTGCTCCCCCATGGCCGACTACCGCGTCGAGACCGTCCGTACCGGATACCGGCGGTGGACCGCCCGCAACGACCGGGGTGCGGAGGTGCTGATGGCCGCGGCCGACGACGACGGCGCGCAGCCGTCGTTCACGCCGGTGGAGCTGCTGCTGGCGGCGATGGGCGGCTGCGGCGGGCTGGTGATCGACCGGACGGCGCGGGCGGTGGAGCACGACGAGCTGCGGATCGTCGTGGAGTCGGTGTCGACGCCGGAGGACGACGGGCGGATCGGCCGGATCCGGGTGAGTTACGAGTTCGACCTGCCGGACTCGAACCCGAAGGCGGCGGAGGTGTTCGCGCGCGGGGTGCGGCTCACGCACGAGAAGTTCTGCACGGTGAGCCGCACCGTCGAGCACGGCGCGCGGGTCGAGGCGGTCCTCCCGGACGGCACGGTCGGCTTCGAGGGCTGACCGGGGCCGCCGGGAGGGCGCCGTGGCCTCGGGTCAGGTCAGCCAGAGGTCGCGCACGTGCCGGACCGGGTCGGTCTCGACCCGGCTCTCGGCGTCCCAGACCTTGGTGGCGCGGGTGCCGGGGGCGTAGCGGGGCCAGTCGGCGCCCGGGTCCTGGTCCTTGACGAAGGCCACCCAGGCGCGGTGCACGGCGTCGGCGAGGGCCTGCGGCGGGGTGGCGCCGGCGACCTCGGGGACGCCTTCGGCGTCGAGGAGGTCGAAGGCGAAGGGCAGGTCGAGGCAGTGCACGGCGAGGCCGACGACCGGTGAGCGCCAGCCGAACTCGTAGAGCCAGGTGGGGCGTTCGCGGGCGGCGCGGGCGTCGGCGACGGCCAGGTTCGGGGCCCGGAACATGACGTCGGTGAGGGCCTGGCCGAAGAGCGAGTCCTCCGGCGCGTCCGGGTAGGCGGCGGCGAACTCGCCCGTGCGCGCCGGGTCGAGGCCCAGCGCGCCGAGGAGGAGCGGGAGCGGCGGGCCGTCGTCGCCGGGGCCGGGGATCATCGAGAACTCGTCGGCGGTGAAGCCGAGCAGGAGCGGGACGTCGGCGCCCGCGTCGCCGGTGGTGAGGGCGTCGGCGGCCGGTACGGGGACGAGCTCGCCGTCCGCGAAGGGGGCGAGGGCCAGCATCGGGGGCAGCCCCTCGCGGTCGGGTCCGTCCTCGGCGAGCCGGTCCTGCAGGGCGAGGAGTTCGTCGTCGCTCAGGTCGCGCAGGGCCGCGGCGGTGGCGGGGGCTCCGGTGCGGGCGGTGAGCAGCCGGGCGGCGGCGCGGGCGGTCTCGGGGCCGTCGGGGCGCAGGACGGCCCCGGAGACGGCGAGCGCGCCACGGAAGAGGCCCTGGGCGGAGGGGACGGAGAGCAGGGTGAGGACGGCGCCGCCGCCGGCGGACTGGCCGGCGATCGTCACCTTGCCGGGGTCGCCGCCGAAGGCGGCGATGTTGTCGCGGACCCAGGTGAGGGCGGCGATCCAGTCGCGGACGCCGCGGTTGTCGGGGGCGTCCTCCAGGTGGAGGAAGCCCTCGATGCCGAGGCGGTAGCCGACGGAGACGAGGACGACGCCGTCGCGGTTGAAGGCGGCGCCGTCGTACCAGGGGCTGGCGGCGGAGCCGGCGACGTAGCCGCCGCCGTGGATCCAGACGAGGACGGGCAGGCCCTCGGCGGGGGCCGTGTCGGGGGTGAAGACGTTGAGGTTGAGGACGCCTGCGCCCGGGATGGTGGGCTCGGGGATGGTGGTGACCTCGGCGAAGGGTCGGCGCTGGGCCGTCGGGCCGTAGGCGGTCGCGTCCAGCGGCTCGGTCCACGGCTCGGGCGGCTCGGGGGCGGCGAAGCGCAGCTCGCCGACGGGCGGCTTGGCGTAGGGGATGCCGAGGAAGCGGTACGTGCCGTCGGCGCGGCGCTCGCCGCGGACGGGTCCGCGGGTGGTGGTGACGAGGGGGCCGGTGGAGGTCATCGGGCGGCTCCTGGGGTGCGCGGGCCGGGGCGGCGGCGGGTGGGTGACAGGGCCAGCGTCGGGGTCGACCCCCATTTACGTCAATGGTTGAAATAAAATCGGTGACACGCTTCACTGACACGAGTCATCTACGGATCGATGCTCGCGCCTCGCGGTGACACGGTTCACTGACACGAGTCATCCACGGACCGGGTTTCACGCCGCCCCGGCCGCGCGGGACCGGACCCGCCTCCCCTCCCCCGACGGACAGGAGCCGCCCTGAGGCAGAATCCAGGGGTGCGTCCCGCCCCCGAGTCCCCCGCCGACGTGCGGCGGCACAACCTCGCCCGCGTCCTGCGCCATCTCGCCGACCACGGCCCCTCCTCGCGCGGCGAGACCGCCGCCGCGACCGGCCTGGCCCACGGCTCCCTCACGACGCTCGCCGCCGACCTCGTCGGCCGGGGCCTCGTCCGCGAGGCCGGGCTCGTCGCGGGCGGCGGGCGCGGCCGGCCCCGGCAGCACCTGGAGACCGTGCCCGACCGGGTGGTGTCCGTGGCCGTCCGGGTCACCCGCGAACGGCTCCACCTGGCCGTCGCCGACCTCGCGGGACGCCTCGGCCACCGCGCCGACCTCGCCCACACCACCCCCGACGGCGACCCCGACGCGCTCGCCGACGCCCTCGCCGACGCCGTGCGGCAGACCGCGGCCGCCGCCCGGACCGCCCACCCCGGGGCCCATCTCGCCGGCACCTTCGTCGCCGTGCCCGGCCCCGTCACCGCAGGCGGCCGGATGTTCTCCACCGACTTCGGCTGGCCCGGCCCCGTGGACCTCGGCGCCCTGCTGCGGGACCGGCTCGGCGACACCGCCGGGCCCCTGGTCCTCGCCAACGACGCCAACCTCGCCGCGCTCGCCGAGTACCGCGCGCTGACGGTCCGGCGCGGGACCGCGCCGCGCTCCCTCGCGTACCTCAAGGCCGACGTCGGGGTCGGCGGCGGGCTCGTCCTCGACGGCCGGATCGAGGCCGGCGGCCACGGCGTCGCGGGCGAACCCGGCCACATGCCGGTCGCCTTCGACGGACCGCCCTGCGCCTGCGGCGGGCGCGGCTGCCTCGCCCTCCACCTCGGCCCCGAGGCGCTGACCGACGCGGCCGGCCTGGGCGGCCTGCGTGCCCGGCGGGGCACCGAGGCGGCCGTCGCCGCGCTCGGCGCGGCCCTGGCCGCCGGGGAGCCGGCCGCCGTCGCGGCCCTGGACGCCGCCGGCGAGGTGCTGGGCGCGGCGGTCCTCGCGGTGACGAGCCTCCTCGACGTGGACGACGTGGTGCTGGGCGGCTACCTCGCCGACTGGCACCCCTGGCTGGAACGCGGCCTGGAGGCCCGGCTCACCGGCCGCAGGACCCTGGCCGCGGGCGCGGCCCCGGTGCCGGTGCCGCTGCCCGGCGTGCTCGGCGCCGACGCCTCGCTGCGCGGCGCGGTGGCCCTGGCCCGCGACACGGTGCTGGCCGACCCCGCCTCCGTACCCCCGCGTTGACCGCGGGCGCGAGGGGGCGCCAGCGGGTGCGGGGCGCGGCGCGCCGTGGGCATGATGAAGGCATGACCGACCGGGACGACTTCCTGACGTGGGTCAGGACCGACCTCCAGGCCGCCGAGCGGGCGCTGCACGACGGGGACCCGGCGCCGCGCCGGGCGCTCTGGTCGCGGCGCGAGCCGGTGAGCGTCCTGGGCGCGTGGTACAACGCGCTCGGCCGGGAGGACGTGGACACGCTGTTCACGGCGCTCGCCAAGCGCTTCTCCGCCTGCACCTCCTACCGCATCGAGGTGCTGAGCCACGACGTGGTCGGCGACGCCGCCTACACCGCGTGCTTCGAACACATCTCGGCCTCGGTGGACGGCGAGGCCCGCACCTACACGCTGCGCGCCACCCAGACGTACCGGCGCGAGGACGGCGCCTGGCGGGTGGTGCACCGGCACGGCGACCTCGTGCAGGCGTGACCGGCGGCGCCGGCCGTAGAATCGACGGCCGGCGGACGGGGGACGGGGGGAGGCGACGGCACATGGGGTGGACCGCCAAGGAGGTCGTGGGCGGCGTGTTCCTGCTCGGCCCCGGGCTCGTCCTGATCGCGGCCGGGATCGTGTGGAAGGGGCGGGCCGTGCGCCCGTTCGCCGCCCGCAGGGCCGGCCGGATGGCGCACGCGGCGTACGTCCGGGACCTGGAACGGGCCACCGAGCAGGCGATCGTGGCGGCCCGCCGCGCCGCCGGCGACGGCGAGCCCGCCATCGTGACGGTCGCGGAGGTGGAGCGGCTGGCGCGGGAGCGGTACGGGCACGAGCAGGTCGAGCGGCAGCACGCCGCCGCCGCGCTGCGGCGGGGCTTCCGGCGGTACGGATGCGCGGCGGACTGCGTGACGGACGCCTGAGCGGCGTCCCCGGACGGGCGCTACGCGGCGCCCGGCACCGGTGTGCCCTGGTGGTAGAAGAGTCGGAGCGTGCCGGCGGCGTCGCGACGCCAGACCGAGGAACGCCGGGCGTGCCGGCCGTCGATGACGGTCTCGTAGGTGAGGTGGACGAGTCCGGGCGCCAGGGCCGTCCCGGCGAAGGCCGTGGCCACGATCGGCGGACCGTCCTCGCCGCCGTGCAGCCCGGCCAGGGCGGCGAGCATCTCCGCGTGCGTCCAGAGCCGTCCCGAGGCGCCGACCTCGGTGAACTCCGGGTCGAACAGCTCCTCGGCGCGCTGCCGGGACCGCCGGACGACGGGGTCGTGGAGCAGGCACTCGCGCGTGATCGCCTCGGCGACGTCCGGGTGCTGAGGAGTCGTCATGGCTCCCGTCACTCCCCCGTGGCGCCGTCGATGCGCTCGCGGAGCAGGTCCGCGTGGCCGTTGTGCCGGGCGTACTCCTCGATCATGTGGGCGAGGACGTAGCGGACGGAGTACGTCTCCTCCCCCAGCGTCCCGGTCGCGTCGAGCGAGTCGGCCGCGTCCACGATCGCCCGGGAGCGGGCGCACTCGGCCCGCCAGACGGCGAAGTCCGCTTCGGCGTCGGCGTGTTCGACGTCGAAGTCGGCCCATTCGGTGGAGCCGGGCGGGGTCCAGGGACTGCGACTGTCCTCCCCGGCCAGCACGTTCCGGAACCAGCCGCGCTCGACCTCGGCGGCGTGCCGGACCAGTCCGAGCAGGGAGAGGTTCGACGGCGGCACGGCCCGTTCCCTCAGCTGCTCCGGGGTGAGCCCGGAGCACTTCCAGGCGAGGGTGTCCCGCTGGAACTGCAGCATGGCGGAGAGCGTGGTGCGCTCGTCGGCTCCCGTGCACGGCACGGCGGTACGGCTGTCGTCCTGGATCATGGCGGCATTCTGCCTGGTCACGGCCGTCGCGTCCGCCGGTTTTCAGCGGCGGGACGGCGCGTTTTCAGCGGCTGGACGGCGCCGCGGCGGCCTCGTCCCGCCTGACGGCCTCCTCGCCCTCGGTGTCCAGGTGGGGCAGGATCCGGTCCAGCCACCGCGGGGTCCACCAGGCGTGCTTGCCGAGCAGGGTCATCACCGCGGGCACCAGCAGGAGCCGGACCACCGTCGCGTCGATGAGGACGCTGGCGGCGAGGCCCAGCCCGAGCATCTTGACCACGATGTTGTCGGAGACGACGAAGGCGGCGAAGACGCTCACCATGATGAGGGCGGCGCAGGTGATCACCCGGGCGGTGATCTCCAGGGCGTGGGCGACGCTCGCCTTGGAGTCGCCGGTGCGCAGCCAAGCCTCCCGCACCCGGGAGAGCAGGAAGATCTCGTAGTCCATGCTCAGGCCGAAGACGATCGCGAACATCATCATCGGCACATAGCTCTCGATGGGCACCTTCCCGGAGACGCCGAGCGCGGGTCCGCCCCAGCCCCACTGGAAGACGGCGACCACCACGCCGTAGGAGGCGGCGATCGAGAGGACGTTGAGGACGGCGGCCTTGACCGCGACGAGGAGGCCGCGGAAGACGGTGAGGATCACCAGGAAGGCGAGGGCGACGACCACGGCGATGATGAGCGGCAGCCGGCTGGAGACGAGGTCGAGGAAGTCGACCTGGGCGGCGGTCGTGCCGGTGACGTAGGTCTGCGCGTCCGTGCCGGCGACGGCCTGCGGGAGGACGTCGTCGACCAGGTGGTTGGTGAGGTCGGTGGTCCGTTCGTCCTGCGGGGAGGCGACCGAGTAGGCGGTGCCGACGAGGACGTCGCCGTCGGCGGTGGCCTTCAGCGGCGTGATGGAGGCGGCGTCGGGCACGCCGGTGAGCGCCTTCTGGAGGCTGGTGGCGAGGTCGGCGCGGTCGGCGGACGGCACGGCGGACTGGTCGACGACGACGGTCAGGGGGCCGTTGGCGCCCGGACCGAAGGCGGTGGAGATCAGATCGTAGGCGCGCCGGTCGGTGAAGGACTTGGGGTCGGCTCCGTCGCCGATGTGGCCGAGCTGGATGAAGAGCAGCGGGAAGGCCAGGACCAGCAGGGCGACGACGCCGCCGACGAGGAAGTACCAGGGGCGCCGCTCGACGCGCTGGGCGTACCGGTGCCAGGTGCCGTGGGCTTCCGCTCCGGGCTCGGCGTCCGTCTCGGCGACCGGCTTGCGGACGTGGTAGCGGTCGATGCGCCTGCCGACGAGGCCGAGCAGGGCGGGGACGAGGGTGAGCGCGGCGAGGACGGCGGTGACGACGGTGAAGGCCGCCGCCAGGCCCAGTTTGCCGATGAAGGTGACGCCGGAGACCCACAGGCCTGACAGGGCGATGACGACCGTGCAGCCGGAGACGAGGACCGCGCGGCCGCTGGTGGTGGTGGCCAGGCCGGCGGAGTCGGCGGGATCGTGGCCGTTCATGACGTTCTGCCGGTGGCGGGTGATCAGGAACAGCGCGTAGTCGATGCCGACGCCGAGGCCGATCATCGTGGCCAGCGTGGGCGAGACGGTTCCGAAGGTGAAGGCGGCGGCCATCAGACCGAGCAGCGCGAGCCCGCAGACCGCGCCGATGAGTGCGGTGACCAGGGGCATCACGGCGCCGATGACGCTGCCGAAGCCGATCAGCAGGACGACGATCGCGACGGCGAAGCCGATGGCCTCGCTGGTGCGGTCGTCGGCGGCGGGGCGGGCGAGCTCGCCGAGCGAGCCGCCGTACTCGACGGTGACGCCGGCGTCGCGGAGCGGCTGTACGGCGCTGTCGACGCCGGTCAGGTAGTCGTCGCCGAGCGTCGACGGCGGCACGCTGAAGCGGACCGTGATGTAGGCGGTCTTGCCGTCGCTGGACAGCGGGCCCGTGTTCGGGGTGGTCGAGGACGCCGGGGGCGGGGTGGAGCCGGGCGGCGGCAGCGGGTTCTGGGCGCCGATGACGTCCGGCAGCTTCTCCAGGGCGGTGACCGCCGAGTTCACGGCGGACGCCTCGTCGGTGAGCGGCTTGGACGGGTCGTTGAGGACGATCTGCGCGCCGTATCCGCCGGCCGCAGGGTCGTGCGCCTCCAGGACGGACAGACCGTCGGAGGACTGGGCGCCGGGCAGGTCGAAGTCGTCGGAGTACTGGCCGCCGACCGCCCGGTCGGTGATCTGCAGTCCGACGAGGGCGGCCAGCCAGAGGGCCACCACGACGACGAAGTGGCGGGCGCACCAGTGCCCGAGGCGGTAGAGGCTGCTCTGCTTCGCGGGGCGGCCCCGCTGGGCCGCGGGCGTTGCTGTCATGGCGCCGCCAGGTCCCGATACGCACGTCCCCGAGCCGGCTGTGCTTCCTCACTCCCCACCGGTACGTCGTTCTCCGTCCATGGTGCGCCCGTCGTCCGGCGGCGGCATCTCGTCGCGGGCGCGCGCCGGGGCGCGCTCGCCGATAGTGGAGGGGTGAAGCGCTATCCGCTCATCGCCGAGCACGGGCTGGTGGGCGACCTCCAGACGGCCGCGCTCATCTCCGACGAGGGCGTGGTCGACTGGTTCGCGGCGCCCCGCTTCGACTCGCCGGGGGTCTTCTCGGCGCTCCTCGACCACGACCGGGGCGGCTACTTCCGGCTCTCGGTCGACGGGCCGGACGTGACGGTCAAGCAGCTCTACTACCCGGACACGGCGATGCTCGTGACCCGGTTCATGTCGCCGGACGGGGTGGGCGAGCTGATGGACTGGATGCCGCCGGACCGCACCGGGCGGCCGACCGACCGGCACGCGCTGATGCGGGTGATGCGGTGCACGCGCGGCAGCGTCACCTTCACGCTGGAGTGCCGGCCGCGGTTCGGCTTCGGGCGGACCCCGCACGAGACCCGGGTCGACGGCCGCACGGCGGCCTTCCGCTCGGCCGCGATGGCGGGCTTCCTCCAGTCGAACGTGCCGTTGGAGCGGGACGGGCCGTACGACGTACGAGGGCGTCTGGAGCTGTCCGAGGGACAGGTCGCCGGGGCGTCGTTCACCCTGGACGGTCCCGAGGCGGAGCCGCCGCCGCTGCCGGACGTGACGGAGGTGGAAGCGGCGCTGTGGGACGCGGTGGACTTCTGGCAGCGGTGGGTGCGCACCGCGCGGTACCGGGGGCGCTGGCCCGACATGGTGCACCGCTCGGCGATCACGCTGAAGCTGCTGACGTACCTGCCGTCGGGGGCGCCGATCGCGGCGCCCACCCTGGGGCTGCCGGAGCAGGTGGGCGGCGAGCGGAACTGGGACTACCGCTACACCTGGGTGCGGGACGGCTCGCTGGCCGTACGGGCGCTGCTCGACCTGGGCTTCGCCGAGGAGGCGGCGGCGTTCACGGACTGGCTGACGGCGCGGGTGACCGAGCGGTCGCGGGGACCTTCGGGCGGGCGGCCGCTGCAGATCATGTACCGGGTGGACGGCGACCCGTCGCTCCCGGAGGAGATCCTCACGGAGTACGAGGGCTACCGGGGATCGGCGCCGGTGCGGGTCGGGAACGCCGCGGCGGACCAGCTCCAGCTCGACATCTTCGGCGAGTCGCTGTACGCGCTCGCGCAGGGCACCGGCCAGGACGTCCAGCCGACGTACGAGGGGTGGCGGGCGGTGTCGGGCATGCTCGACTGGCTCGCGGAGTCCTGGGACGCGCCCGACGAGGGCATCTGGGAGACCCGGGGCGGCCGGAAGGACTTCACCTTCAGCCGGGTGATGTCCTGGGTGGCCTTCGACCGGGGCCTGCGGCTGGCCGAGGAGTTCGGCCGCCCGGCGGCCCTGGACACCTGGCGGGCGGCCCGGGACGAGATCTTCTCGCAGGTCATGCGGCGCGGATGGAGCGACCGCCGCAAGGCGCTGACCCAGTACTTCGGCGGGGAGGTGCTGGACGCCTCCCTCCTGCTGATCCCCCGCACGGGCCTCCTCGGCCCCACGGACCCGCTGTGGCTGAGCACCCTCGACGCGATCGAGCGCGCCCTCGTCCGCGACAGCCTGGTCCACCGCTACGACCCCGGGGCCGCGCCCGACGGACTGCGCGGCGCGGAGGGCACGTTCAGCCTCTGCACCTTCCTGTACGTGGACGCGCTGGCCCGGGCCGGCCGGGTGCGGCAGGCCCGCTTCGCCTTCGAGAAGATGCTCACGTACGCCAACCATGTCGGCCTGTTCGCCGAGGAGATAGGCCCGACGGGCGAACAACTGGGCAACTTCCCCCAGGCGTTCACCCACCTCTCCCTGATCATGGCGGCGACGACGCTGGACGAGGCCCTGGACACGCTCGCGGCCCGTCCGGGGTAGGCGCCCCCCATGAGGCGGGACCGAACCGGCCGAAGCCCCACCAGCGGCAGCCGGTGGGGCTTCGGTTCGACGTCGACAGTCCGGCGCATCCACTTCCACGACCTCCGACACTCGACCGCCCCCTCCTCCTGGAACAAGGCGTCGACCTCGTCGTCATCAAGGAACTCCTCGGCCACGCCCGCGTCGGCGTCACCGCCGGGCCGACGACGACAACGACGACCCGCCCACCGCAGCCGTCGTCCGCTGACGTTGCCGTCAAAGCGCGCATGCCCACGACAACAAGGATCTCCGTTGCCGTGGGCATGCGCGCATAGAGATTCACGACAGAAACCCTACCGGACCATGATCACTGGAGTAGTGATCGCATCCTCTCGGCGATTTCTGCGGCTGCCGCTCTAACTTGCTCATCACTCAACGCACCCACCGGCGTATCAGAGTCGCCAGCATAGTGATCGTTGGCCACATAGAACAATTCGGTGGCGACCTCATACTGCTCATGCGACGGAAATCGCCCCGGGTAGTTCTTGTACAACGGAAGGCAGACTACCGAGAACTCGGCCGCCGAAATCCTTCCCTCTGCCACTGCTGTCGCGAGTGCCAAGAATGGCTCAAGCTTGGCCATCACAGCTTCCCTTGTTCAATGAGGTACCGGAACTGGTCCGATGTCGGATCCGATCTCCAGGCACCCAGCATCTGCCCGGATTCAATGTCGACCGATACATGACGTCCCGTATTGGTGTCCACGTAGTGCCGCGCCGCAGTTCCCCGATAAGTACCTGCGATTTGAAGGTTTCCCGGATTCCCGACGAAGCTCTTCAAGGCATTCACGAAAGCCTGCTTGGTGGCCTTGCTTTCCTTTCCGATGATCCCGAAGTCCTCTGCATGCTTGAAATGGTGAGGAATCTTGTTCGAATCGATCCAAATCGATCCACAGCCGGGGCCGTTGTTGTGAACGAGGACCGGCGTCTCGCCCGCGACCACATAGTACGTATGCAGCCCCGCCACCGTGAGGTCGTACGTGGTGGCTTCGCGGTGGTGGTCGCGGGTCGCGGTCACCTTGGCCGTGGTGCCGTCGGGGCGGCGGAGGTGGTCGCCGGGGCGGAGGGCGGTGGCGTCGACCCAGCGGGCTTCCGCGACGCTCCAGAAGGGGTGGTGCTCGGTGGTGGTGAGGGTGCGGGGGGCTTCGTTCGGCGGGCCCTCGATCGTCAGGTCCGTGAACTGCTTGTCGTCGCGGGTGACGATGACCGCGGTGACGGTCCGGTAGGAGGTCTCGCCCGTCTGCGGGTCGGTGGCGAGGACCTTGTCGCCGGTCTCGATGTCGGCGATCCGCTTCGTTCCGCCGCCCTCGACGCTCACCAGCGTGTCGGCGGTGAAGCTGTGCTTGTCGCGGAAGCACTGGGCGAGCGCGGAGAGGCCCGACGGCCCCCGGTTCGCGGCTCCGCCGGCCTTGCCCGGCCGGCCGCCCGGCGTTCTGCCGCCCATCGACGCGCCCACGTTGGCGCCGAACTTCTCCGACGGGGAGAGGCCGAACGGGGAGACATAGATGTTGCCGTTCGGGCTCTCGAAGATGTCGAGACCGGCGTAGCACTCGATGAAGAGGCACGGGTTCTCGTAGAAGAAGGCCGTCTCCTCCTCCGTGGCGCCGAACAGGTACATCTGGATCGCCGCGTACTGCACGGTCGAGGCGCCGTGGTTGTACTTCTGCATGACCCGGTTGATGTCGGCCGTGCTGGTGTTGCTGGAGTTGCGCACGATCTCGTGGTTGAACGACAGCTCCACCGCGTTCAGGAACGAGTTCATCGTCCGGTCCTGGAGCGTGGTGAGGCAGCTGTTGGTGTGGCGGCAGTCGTTCGGGGAGTAGCCCTTGCTGCCGCCGCCCGAGGTGACCGGCTGCGGGTCGCGGTAGCCGGGCTTGGAGCGGATGGTGTTGACGGCCTGCTGCGTCTGCTGGGCGTTGCCGCCGGCCGCGACGCCGGTGTCCTGGTCGTAGGAGATCAGGCCGCTGGGGTCACTCTGGTTGACCGGGTTGTTGTTGCTGTAGGCGTAGCCGTTCCACTGCTGCGGGTCCTCCGGGTTGAGCAGCGGGTCGGTGCTGATGAAACGGCCGCGGCCGGGGTCGTACTGCCGGGCGCCGAGGTTGGTCAGACCGGTGGTGTCGTCCTTGCTGCCGCCGACGAAGCCCTTGTCGCCCGCCCAGGACGGTGCGGGGGGCTGGGTGCCGCGCGGGGTGCCGAACGGGTCGGTGGCCCTGCGGGTGACGGCCTGGGTGCTGTCGAGTCCGATCTGGACGCTGCCGGTGCCGTGGTGGTCGGCCGACTGGACCAGGAGGGAGGTGCCGTTGACGGGGGTGCCGACCCGGGTGAGGGTGAGGCCGCCGGGCGCGGCGAAGGTGCGGACGTTGGAGAGCCGGTCGCCTTCGAGGGTGACCTGGTCGGTGGGCAGGTTGAGCGTGGTCCTGCCCTTGTTGTGGCGGATCAGCTGGTTGCCGTCCGCGTCGTAGACGTACGTGGTGTCCGCCTCGTCCCCGGTCCTGTCCAGGGCGTCGAGCTTGCCCTCGGTGTCCCAGGTGAGGTCGGTGGTGCCGGCCCGGTCGGTGATCGCGGTGGTGTTGCCGGTGGCGTCGTACTGGTAGCCGATGGCCTCGTCGGGGCTGCCGGGGGTGACGGTCGTGGAGGTCAGCAGGGCGTGCGGGCCTCCGGTGCCGCCGCCGGTGCCGCCGGCCGTCGTCTTCTGGTTGGGGCCGGTGGCGAAGGTCTGCGTCGTGACGACGTCCTTGGCGCTGTCGCCGGTGATGTCGTGCCGGGTCAGGCTGCGCCGGTTGCCGGTGGCGTCGTAGGCGTAGCTCTGCCAGTACGGGGACGGGCCGCCGACCGTGCGGGTGCCGGTCGGGGTCGTCGCCGGGCCGGTGGCGTTGACGCAGCTGCCGGTGCCGGGGACGTGGGCGGAGCTGCCGGTGCCGTGGACGGTGCCGGCCGAGTCGGTCCAGTCGGCCGTCGTCCGTACCCCGCCCGTGTCGGTCCAGGCGCGGGTGAGCCTGCCGAGGTGGTCGTAGGTGAAGCACTGGGCGTCGACGGCGGTCGCTTCCTGCCGGTCGGTGATCGAGGTGATCCGGCCGGAGGGCGTGTACGTGTAGCTGTACTGGTCGGTGGAGACCGTGCCGCCTTCCCGGTCGAGGAAGGAGGCGATGAGACGGCCGGTGGCCCAGTCGTACTGCTGGGTGGAGACGACCTGTGCGCCGAGTTCGCCGACCGTGGTGCGGACGGGACGGGACAGGGCGTCGTACTCCATGGCCGCGACGAGGTTCTCGTCCAGGCTCCTGCTGGTGGAGAGCAGGCCGTGGTTGTTGTAGGTGTAGCCGACGGTCTCCGCTGCCAGGTCGCCCGCGGCCGGCAGCGCCATCGTGAGGACGTCGCCGGTGATCGGGTGGTAGGTGTAGTTCGTGGTGTAGGTGCCCTGGAGCCTGCCTTCCTCGGCCGGGATGTCGACGGTGGTGCCGAGCGGGCGGTAGCCCTTGTCGTATCCGGTGACGCTCTTGGTGTAGGCGACGCCGTCGGCCCCGCCGACGTAGCGGACGGAGGCCACGGGGTGGCCCTTGGCGCCGGGCAGGGTGTCGTACGTCCACCGGGCCAGCATGTCGGCGGGCGCGACGCCGTCCTTGTACCGGGCCGTCATGCGGCCGAGGACGTCATAGGTGTGGACGAGCGTCCGGCCCTTCGCGTCGACCGTGCGCTCCACGTTGGAGTCGATGTCGTACGAGGTCCGGGTGGTGCCCGCGTCGGGGTCCTCCGCCGAGACCTTCCGTCCCCGCAGGTCGTAGCCGTACCGCCAGGTGTTGCCCGCGGAGTCGGTGTGCGAGGCGAGGAGTCCGCCGGGGGTGTACGCGTACCGGCTCACGTCGGCGTCCGACCGGGTGCCGGTGGCCGTGGTGGTGCGGTACTGCCAGTTCTCGGTCACCCGGCCGCGCGCGTCGGTGACGGTGGACACCGGCGCGGAGCCGGCGGGCGGGGTGACGTCGGTGCGGTCGGCGCCGGGGTAGGCGGTGGCGGTGGCCCACTGGGCGTTGCCGTACGAGCGGAACTCGGCGCGCACCACGCGGCCGACGCCGTCGTACTCCGTCCAGGTCTGCGCCGGGACCTGGGAGTCGTTGCCCGGCAGGAAGACGGTGGTGTCCGGGATCGAGGAGGCGTCGTAGTAGGGGGCGGAGGTCTTCACCTGCCAGCCGTGGGAGTCGTACACGGTGTCGGTGACGAGCCGGCCGGTGGCCCGCGAGGCGGGGGTCCACTGGGTCTGCCGCTCGCGTCCGAGGCCGTCGAGGAGCACGATCTGGGCGGCGTACGTCTTGCCGTCCTTGGCGAGCGTCTCGGTGGTGGTGGCCGAGGGTCCGGTGACGCCGTCGATGCGGTAGCCGAAGCGGGCCGTCGGGGAGAGCGTCGTGGAGCGCTCCGGGTTCCAGACCGCGGTGAGCCGTCCCAGGGCGTCGTACCGCATGGTGGTGACGCGCCCGTTGACGTCCGTGGTCGTCAGCGGCGTGGATCGCGCGGGATCCAGGGTGACGGTCTCCGTCCAGCCCTCGCCCATGGGGCCGGTGGTGCTCACCTTCACCGGGAGGGCGCCGGTCGCCGGGGTGTACGCGGTCGTCGTCGCGGCCGGCGTGACGGTCGGCGGCGTCAGCCGCGCCCCCGCCTCGTCGTAGGTGGAGCCGTCGGCGCGGGTGACCGTGAGGGCCCGGCCGTGGACGTCGAACGAGGTGCTGCCCACGTGGGCGTAGACCGGGGCTCCGCCGGACGTGTGGCGGTCGAGGACGAGCGAACCGGTGGGGGCGCCGCGCGTGCCGGCCTGCCCGAACGGCTTGCCGTCGAAGAGCGTGCGCGAGGCGTTGAGGGTGTTCTGCGCGGTCGCCGTGGTGTCGCAGCCGCCCTGGTGGGTCTTCTTCTCGGCGACGAGACCGGTGAGCGCGCCGTCCTCAGCGGTGGCGTACCGGACGGTGGTGCAGACGGTCGGGGTCGCGGCGGTGCCGTCACCGCGGTCCTCGACGGTGACGGAGCGGTTGGCGTGGTCCGGGTCGCTCTTCGTCACCTTGGACGTGGTGCGCCACGAGCCGTCGGCGAGGCGGTCCTTGGCGAGTTCGACGGATTCGGTCGAGCTGTAGCGCGCGACCAGGTCGGGCATGCCGCCGGACCGGGCGCGGGTCGCGGTGACCTTCTCGCCGCTCGTCCTGCGGCCGGTGACGCTCTGTACGACGTCCCGGTCGGCGCTCTCGAAGATCTCCGTGGCCAGCGGGGTGCCGGCGAGCCAGTCGCTGTCGGTGACCCCGGCCCCGTCGAGGGGGCTGGTGACGGAGACGTGCCGCCGGGTGCCGTCGGCCTTGACGTCGCCGTCCATGCCGCGCAGGAAGGTGGTGCGCTGACGGGTCCGGGGGGCCTCGCCGGGGTAGGCGCTGCCGGTGACGGTGTCGACGGTCGCGTAGCCGCGGAACTCGTCCCAGGTGCGGTACTTGGCGTCGGTGAACTCGGCGTCGTTGCGGTGCCAGGCAACATCGCCGTTGTAGGTGTACGCGGTGGTCTTCACCAACGAGCCGGTGACGGCGTCCTGTTCGCTGACGTGCGCGACGAGGTACGTGTGGAACCAGTCGAGGACGGGCTCGGTCGACGTCGAGCCGGGCAGGCGCCACTTGACCGGCATGCACGGCTTGGTGTTCGTGTCGGGCGAGGCCGGCATGACGCCCTTGACCCGCGAGCACACGGGGTCCGCGTAGCCGACGGTGATCTGGCCGCCGGTCTCGGTGCGGATCGTCTGGATCCGGGGCCGGTTGAAGGAGGGCTGGGCGGGCGTCATGCCGTCGACGCGGTTGGCGAGCAGACGCGGGGTGAAGGCGACCTCGGGCAGGGTGAGGGCGGAGATGCCGCTGCCCGCCTTGCGGGTGATGCCGGACAGCCAGAGGGCCGGTTTGGTGCCGTCGCCGGGGTTCGGGAAGTCGTGCCGCAGGGTCCAGGTGTCGACCGGGGTGAGGGCGGCGTCGACGCGCACCTCGGTGCTGATCGCGGAGAGGAGCTTGGTGGTGAAGAAGGAGGGCGAGGCGTTGGCGCAGGTTCCGGTGGTGCCGCAGAGCTGGTCGAGGGGCACGTCGGGCCAGGAGGACTGGTTCGCGGTGGTCCGCTGGTCCTCCGCGCAGGTGATCGCGCCGGAGGGCTTGCAGCGCTCCGCGACGGCGAAGCTCACGCGTGCGCCGGGCACCAGGGCGCCCTTGGCGGCGATCTGCTCCGAGAGCTGCCGGCCGTAGTCGATCCGCTGGACGTGGCCGCCGCGCTCGTACGGCTCCAGGACGCCGGCGCCGTTGGTCTGGCCCGCGCCCCGCTGGTAGCGGTTGGTCTCCTTGGCGTAGCGGTAGCTGACGAGGTTGCCGTACGGGTCGACGACGTGGTCGAGGTTCCAGCGCCAGCCCATGCGGCACCACGAGGCGGTCCCGGACGCGGCGGTGTGGCAGGGGTCGCCGGCGGCGGGGGCGTAGACGGGCACGCCCCAGGCGGACTCGGCGGAGGGGTCCGTGCCGTCGCCGCCGGGCAGGTGCTCGACGCCGAAGTAGTAGCGGAGGCCGTCGGCGGTGGTCACCTTCCAGTGCTCGCCGTCGTGCAGGCCGTTGGCCGCACCGGTGAGGCGTTCCACGCGGGTGCCGTCGTCGTTCTGGAGGCGCCAGACGCCGGTGTCGTCGTCGCGGACGAGGGTCCCGGAGTGGCCGGCGAGGTTGAGGACGGCGTTGTGGCCGCCCCAGCACAGGTCGCCGGAGTTCGGGATGCCGGCCTTGTCGCAGTCCTTGTAGGAACGCTCGATGAAGCCGGCGTCGTAGCCCCAGCCCTCGCCGACCCACGAAGACTGCGGGTTCTGCGCCGAGTTGCGGCCGTCGACGCCCGAGGAGTCGTAACCGAGCGCCACCGAGGGCGTCATGCCGCCGATCGCCGGCGGCACGTCGACGGGGTACGCGTAGGAGAATCCGCCCGCGTTGCCGCTGGCGCTCCAGCCGGACGAGGAGGTGAGCGGGGTCGCGGCGTACGAACCGGCGGTACCGGACGCGGTGTTCTCCACGGCCAGGACGGTGGCGGTGCCGGCGGTCCCGGCCGTGTCGGCCGTGAAGGAGGCCCGCTGGACGCCGCCGGTGGTGGCCGGGGCGGGGGCGGACGCCGGTGTCACGTCGGCGGTGAGGGTCCGGGCGCGCAGGTCGACCTCGGCGTCGACCTGGCGCCGGGTACGGCACTCGGCGCGGTCGGGGGTGGTGAGCGCGCAGGCCGGGAGGGCGACGAGCCGGGCCCGGTCGAGCCAGCCGCTCGCCCCCGCCGCCGCCAGGTCCACGGCGACGCGTATCCGCCGGTCGGACGGCGTGCCGCCCGGGGCCTTCCGGCCCTGCGGGGCGGATGCGGCGGGCCGCTCCGTCAGTCCCAGGACGGGGCCGGAGACGCCGAGCCTGCGGCCGACCGCCTGGTCGGCGAGGGTCACGTCGATCCGCCGTTCGCGGGGGGCCGCGCCGGAGGCGGGGGCCAGGGTGACCGGGAGGTTCCCGGCGCGGACGGGCCTGCCGCCGCCGGAGGCCGGGGAGGCCCCGCCGGTCGCGGTGCGGGCGGCGGAGGCCTCGGCCCCGTCGACACCGAGCTCGACGGTCGCGGAGCCCGGAAGCGCACGCGTCGCCTGCGGCTGCGGCACCCAGGACGCGGGCACCGGGTACGCGGGGCGGGGCAGTGCGGTGGGCCGGAGCGGTCCGCCCTCGACCGTCGGCGTGCCGGAGCCGAGCGCGGTGTAGGGCGGGACCCACACCTTCTCGGACGGCGGTCCCGCCGTCGCCGACGGCACGACCAGGAGTGCGGCCGCGGACACCAGTCCGGTGGCCAGTCCGACGATGCGTCTTCCGCGTGGCAGCAGACGGCGTGCGGACATGCGGGCATGCTGCGCCCTCATGACGAATCCCCCCGTTGTTCATTTCTCGGACCGTGCGCCCTCCCGGTGGAGGGCGAGACATGTCACCACGACCGGGCGCGACTGGCGGTGGCGGCAGGGCCGATGAAGCGCAAAGAAATGATCACGATCCGGAACCAGGCAGTGGAATTGCGGGAGTTGAGCGTCACAAGATCATTCAAAGAGCCTCATGACGGACATCGGCGTTTGACGTGACTGTCGGTGAGCCCGCAGGGTTCCGCATCGAACGCCTGTCCTTCGGGGCGGGCCAACGGGAGGAATCGAACTCACCATGCACCACAGCACCGTCCGGGCCTCCGGACGCCGTTCACCCGGGCTCCGAAGAGCCTGGTCGCCGCTGGCCGCCGTGGTCGTCGCGAGCGCCCTGACGCTCGCCGCCGTCCCGACCACCGCCGGCGCGGACGACGGCACCCTGCCCCAACAGCCCACGGGCGTCGGCGTGTCGGCGCCGCCGACGACGCCCGAGCAGAGGGCGGCCCTCGCCGCGCGCGCGGAGGCCAAGCGCACCGGCCGCGCCGTCGTCGTGGAAGCGCTCACCACCGAGCGCTCGCGCACGCTGGCGAACCCCGACGGAACCATGACGACCACGGACCACGCGCGGCCCGTCCGCACCAAGCGGGGCAAGGCGTGGGCCGATCTCGACACCACCCTGGTCAGGAACGCCGACGGCACGATCGGCCCCCGCGTCACCGCCAACTCCCTCACGGTGTCGGGCGGCGGCACGGGGCCGCTGGCCTCCATCGCGACCTCCGACGGCACCCGGCTCGACGTCACCGCGCCGTTCCCCCTGCCGGCCCCGACGCTCGACGGGGACACCGCCACGTACGCGGAGGTGTTGCCCGACGTCGATCTCCTGGTCACGGCACTGCCCGACGGCGGCTGGCGGGACGTCATCGTCGTCCGCACCGCCGCCGCGGCTGCCGACCCACGGCTGAAAAGGCTTCACTTCCCGGTCTTCGCCAAGGGGTTGAGCCTCGGCGCCGACGCCGACGGCAACCTCCGGGTCAAGGACGGCAAGGGCCGCACCCGGATGCACGCGCCGACCCCCTTCCAGTGGGACTCGGCCGCACCGGCCAGGAACTCCGCGGGGAAGGCCGCCTCCTCGGCGGCGAGGAGCACGGAACCGGCCGCCGGCCAGGTCTCCACCCCCGACATGCCCGGGGAGCGGGCCACCGTCGCCGAGGTCGGCATCCGGACCACGCCCGGCGGCTTCGACCTCGTCCCGGACGCCGCCACCCTCGGCAAGGGCCAGGGGCCCTGGTACATCGACCCGACCTTCAGCGCCGACAGCCAGGCCAACGGATCCGTCCAGGTCCAGGAGAACCATCCCGAGACCCAGAACTACAACGCCATCGGCGAACTCGGCACCGGATACTGCGGCTACAGCGACTGCACCGGATACGGCCGGTACCGCGCCTACTTCCGCATCGGCGTGAACCCGCTGCTCCACACCCAGCCGAGCGGGGCCCCGTACCCCCCGACGATCTACGGCTCGACCCTCCACGCCGAGGTCAAGACCGCGTCGAGCCCGAGCACCAACGTGCCGCTCGGCCTGTACTGGACCGGTCCGATCAACCAGTGGACCCGCTGGAACGCCCAGCCCTGCGGCACCGGCGGCCACATGCAGGGGTGCAGCAAGATCGGCGACTCCGACTGGATCACCGGCACCGGCCCCATCAGCTTCGACGTCTCCTGGCACATGCAGCGGGCGGCGGCCGAGAAGTGGGCCGACTTCACGGTGGCCATCGCCCCCGACAACGAGTACGAGAAGCTGTACCGCAAGCGCATCGCCAGCAACCCGCACATCGAGACGCACTACGACATCGCGCCCAGCGCCTGGAGCCCGCGCGTCACCCCGGCACCGGGTTTCGCCCGCACCAACACCTACGCCGGGTGCAACATCCCCGGGCAGGCACCGCAGGACGCCGGCTGGGTCGGCAACAACCAGAGCATCAGCCTGACGGCCGCCAACTGGTCGCCGCTCGGCTTCAACCTGTACACCGTCTTCAGCGTCATCGACGGCACCGACAACTCCCGGAGCCAGGACCTCGGCACCTGGAGCTCGGGCTGGAACCCCAACGGCGTGACGGTGTCCGCCGGTTCACTGACCGACGGACACTGGTACGGCTACCAGGCCACCGCCTACGACGCCTATCCCAGCGGCGGTCTGGCCTCTCCACCGACCGAGCGCTGCTTCTTCCGCGTCGACAAGACCTCGCCGTCCGTCGCCGTGACCTCGACGGACTTCCCGCCGTCCGGAACGCCGAACCCCACCCCGCGGAAGTACAGCCACGAGACGGGTTCCTTCACGATCACCGGCCAGGACCCGGCGCCTTCCACCGGCCCGAACCGCTCCGGCCTGGCCTGCTTCCGGATCAGCACCAGCCCGACCCCGGTCACCGGCTGGAAGTGCGGTGACCCCGGGACCAGGCTCGCCGACGGGGCCGGCCAGGCCACGTACGAGGCGGTGCCGGGCACCTGGGGCACGAACATGCTCTACGTCCAGGCCCAGGACAACGCCGGCAACTACAGCCAGCCCGCCGTCTACACCTACTACGCGCCGGCCAAGCCCGGCCTGCTGCCCGTCTTCGGCGACACCAACGGCGACCTGAGCGCCGACATCGTCCTGCCCGACGAGAAGGGCAACCTGCGGATCGTCGGCGGCAACACCGACCCGGACACGGCGGCCTCGGCCGGCGCGGCCGCGGCGCCCGGGAACGACCTCACGCACAAGACCACCTGGAACGACTACGACATCACCCACCGCGGCACCCTCGACCGGGGGAAACGGGTCGACCAGCTGATCGTCCACAACACCTCGCACGCCGACCTCAAGGAGGTCCTGTACCTCATCGAGAACGACGGGCACGGCAAGTTCGGCGAAGCGGCGTCCCGTCCCCTCGACCGGCCCACCGAGTGCAGCCTCACCCTCGGCGCGGCCCCCGAGACCTGCCCCGAGTCGTACAACCCCACCTGGTCCGACGTGACGCAGATCAGCGCCATCGGCACGCCCGAGGGCGAGATCACGCAGTCCGGCCAGAAGGTCACCGCCACCTCGGCGCTCACCGTCGAGAAGGGGGAGCTGTGGCTGCTGAGGCCCAGCACCTACTTCGCGGGCCAGTTCGGAACCGCCCAGCTCATCCCCCGCGTCGCTGCAGCGGCCGACTGGGACGGATACGAGCTGATCAATCCCGGCCCGGCCAACGGGCCCACGGTCACCGCAGCCGGTGAGGTGCGCCAGGCCACGGTCTGGGCCCGGCACCGCGCCTCCGGCACGATCCGCGCGTACCCGATCACCGGCGGCGCCACCCCCGACTACTCGGCGCTGACCGACCCCGCCGGGGGCAGGATCCTCCGGGAGAACGTCGACACCGCCGCGTACCCCGAGGTCGGCTCGGTCGGCGACCTCGACGGGGACGGCGCCGCCGACCTGTGGGCCCGTACCGCCACCGGCGAGATCACCGTCTTCCGCGGTGTCGCCGACACGGTCCCCGGCAAGGTCACGTCCCTCGCCTCCCCCACGGCCCAGGGCGACGCCCGGGGCGCCGTCACCCGGCTGCCCCTGACCGGATCCACCGCCGAGGGCCGGACCACGGACCTGGTCGGCCCCTCGACCACCGCGCCGCTCGGACTCCACCCGGGCGTGCTCAGCCCCTCGGGCGTGTCCTTCGTCGACGACACCGTCGACGGCCGCGCCACCAAGGTGGCGCGCTTCCAGCGCGACGCCGGCGACGGCCGGAACTCCGGCTCCCTCACCGCCGCGCCCGCGCCGACCACCACCGAGCAGGCGATCGACACGACGAAGTCCTTCACGATCTCGCTCTGGGCCAATCCGTCGGCCGACGACGGCGGGGTCGTCGCGAGCCAGGACGGCCGTCGGGCCAGCGGCTTCACCATCTGGCCCGACATGCACCAGAAGCGCTGGCGCTTCGCCATGGCCCGCTCCGACGACGACAGCTGGCCGTACGACCTGACCGACCTGGGCGGCTCCGCCGCCGCTGCCTTCCAGGTGGGCCGCTGGGACAAGCTCACCGCCAGCTACAACGCCGACAGCGGCCTGATGTCCCTGTACGTCAACGGGGTGCTCGCCGGCACCGGCATGCACACCACGAAGTCCGGGATCACCGGGCCCCTCGTCCTGGGCCGCTACCAGGAGGCCGGCGCGCCGGCCGCGTCGTTCACCGGGAAGATCAGCGACGTCACCGTCCAGGCGCGTCCGACCGATCCCTGGTCGGGGGCCTCCGGTCCGATCGCCTTCGCCCACGGAGGCAAGTGCGCCGACAACCACACCGGCAACACCAGCCCCTCCAATCCGATCGTGATCTGGGACTGCAACGGCTCGGCGCCGCAGCTCTGGAGCTACGACGCGGCGAAGAAGGCGCTCAAGGTGATGGGCGGTTGTCTCGACGTGACCGGTGGCGCCACGGCCAACGGGTCCAAGGTCGGGTACTACGAATGCAACGGCACCCCCGCCCAGCAGTTCATCCCCATGGCCGACGGTTCGATCCTCCATGTGCCCTCGGCCCGGTGCCTCGACCTGCCGTACGGCGACACGACCAACGGCAGCCGGCTGCAGATCCACGACTGCAACGGCACCCTGGCCCAGAAGTGGGCCGTCACGACCCGCGGTTGAGTCTCGGGCGCCGCCCCGCCGCGCCGCGGGGGGGGGCGCGCGCGGGCGCCCCCGGGGGGGGGGCTC
>NZ_JBHYKM010000018.1:69572-80240 GCF_042741435.1 Streptomyces sp. NPDC058955
CGCGCGCCCCGCCCGCCCGCCCCCCGCCCCCCCGCCGCGGCCGCCCCCCCCCCCCCCCCCGGCCGCCCCCCCCCCCCCCCCCCCCGACCGGCTCCCGTCTCAGGAGGTCTTGGCGTAGTCGCCGAAGCCGACCCAGTCGAGGGCCACGCAGGGTTCGTCGCCGACGACCCAGGCGTCGTGGCCGGGGGTGACCTCCATGAACTCGCCGGGGCCGAACTCGTCCTCCTCGCCGGTGTCCATGACGACATGGATGCGGCCGCTGACCACGTAGCCCACGTGCGACGCCTGGCAACTGTCCGTCCCGGCGATCGGTTTGACGTGCTTGGACCACTGCCAGCCGGGTTCGAACACGGCGCGCCCGACGGCGCCGCGCTCCGTGCTGAGCAGGTCCAGCCTGCCCTTGCCGTCCTCGAAGGGGCGGGTCTCGTCCGCTGAGTCGAAGCTTCTTCGTACGATGCCGGTCATCGTGTCCGCCTCCCGGCGGTGCGCGGGTGCCCCGAGTCCTCTCCCAGCGTACGCCGGGGCGGGCGGCCGTTCTCGTTCCCGCTTCACATAAGGAACATATAAGCGCACAATGGGACTGCGGCCTCGTGCCGCGAGCGCGGTCCGACGCAGTACGCCAGCAAGGAGGCGAGTCACATGGCCGACGTCTCTCACCGTCCCGGTGACATCTCGGGACACCCCGACGCGACGGAGATGCGCGACCGCTACGCGCAGATCCTGCAGACCAGAGGAGTGGCCGCCGTCGAGGAGCTCGTGATCCTCGCCGGAGTCTGGATCGCGGTCTCCGCGTACACGGTCCACTTCGCGGCCGCCAGGCCGGAGCTGGCCATCACCAACCTGGTCGTCGGCATCGCGCTCGCGGTCCTCGGCCTGTGCATGTCGATGGCCCCCGAGCGCTCCCAGGACCTCAACTTCGTGGTCCTGCTGCTCGGCGCCTGGACCATCGTCGCGCCCTGGGTCGTCACCCGGAGCCCCGACACCGGCATGGTGCTCAGCAATGTCATCACGGGCGCGTGCGTCTGTCTGTTCGCCCTCACCGCGGGCGGACTGCTCATGAGCAAGCGCAGGACGTGAGGCCCCTGCCTCCCGCCCGTACGGCGGCACTCCCCCGGGAGCGCCGCCGTACGCATGCGCGCCGCTCCGCCCAGTGACGAAGCGGCGCGTTTCCCCGTACCGCCTTGTGCAGGATGGCGCAGGCCCCGCCGCCCGGCCCCCGCCTAGCCTCGCCGCAACGAGAGCACACGAGGGGCGGTACCACCGGTGAACTGGCACATCCACGACTACCGCGAGAGCGATCTCGCCGCCGTCGTCCATCTGATCGACACCACGGCCGAGCTGGGCCAGGAGTCCGTCTTCTCCCTCGCCGAGTGCATCGGCGCCCTCACCTCCCGCCAGCCGGCCGTCGTCGCCGTCCACCAGGGCGTGCCGATCGGGGCCGCGCTCGCCTCCGTCTCCGGGGAGCGCGCCTGGGTGATGCGGATCGCGATCGCCTCCGCCTGGCGCGGCCGGGGCCTGGCCAGCGCCCTCCTGGTGGAGCTGGAGCGCAAGCTGGTCGCCGCCCGGGTGGGCCGGATCGCGTACGTCCTGCCGGAGGAGGAACTGCTCGGCGAGGGGCTGCTGAACGCCGGCTACACCCGCCAGCCCGCGGTCGCCTACTTCGAGAAGACCGAGCCGCTGCACGGGCCCGCCGCCGGGCTCCTGGACGATCTCGGCGGCCGGCTGCTGCCGGGCGACCTGTGGGCGAAGGTGGCCGGCATGGAGCGGGAAGGACCTGATCGAGCGGCGGGTGGTGCTGCCGCTCGCCGAGCCGGAGCGGGCCGGCCGGCACGGGGTCCGACCGCCCCGGGCGATCTGCCTCTTCGGCCCACCCGGCACCGGCAAGACCACCTTCGCCCGGGCGGTGGCCTCCCGGCTCGGCTGGCCGTTCGTGGAGATCCTGCCGTCGCGGCTGGCCGACGGCGGCAACCTCGCGGCGGCGCTGCGGACCGCCTTCGCGCGGATCGCGGAGCTGGACCGGGTCCTGGTCTTCATCGACGAGGTCGAGGAGATCGCCCCGGTCCGCACCGAGCCCGCGCAGCCGGGCGGGCTGCACGGCGTCACCAACGAGCTCCTCAAGCTGATCCCGGGCTTCCGGGAGCGCGACGAGCGGCTCCTGGTGTGCGCGACGAACTCGGTCCGCTCCCTCGACCCGGCCTTCCTGCGGCCCGGCCGCTTCGACTACCTGATCCCGATCGGTACGCCGGACAAGGCCGCCCGGGCCGCGATCTGGTCCCGCTACACGGACGGCCGGCCGGAGGTGGACGTCGACGAACTGGTCCTCGCCAGCGATCTGTTCACCCCCGCGGACATCGAGCACGCGGCCCGGGTCGCCGCCCAGGCGTCGTTCGAGCGGGATCTGCTCGCCGTAGGCGGCCGGGACGCGGACGTCCCGGCGCCGGGCGCGAGCACGGCGGACTACCTGGCGGCGATCGCCGCCGCCCGCCCGACGGTGACGCCGGAGCTGGTCGAGGCGTTCGCGGCGGACATCACCAGCCACGCCCGGACCTGACCGTCACCCGGCGGCGAGCGCCGCGTCCAGCTCCGCGCGGTCCGGCGGCCGGGCCCCGGCCCGGGAGACCGTGACGGCGGCCGCCGCCCCCGCCCTGGCCAGCAGCCCGGCGAGGTCGTCGGCGCCGAGCGCGGCGAGTCCGGTCCGGTCGCGGCCGGCCAGCGCGTCGAGGACGGCCGCCATGAAGGAGTCGCCCGCGCCGACCGTGTCGACGACGGTGACGGGCGGCGCCGCGGCCGCCACGGTGTGTCCCCGGGTCACCGCCAGCGATCCGGCGCCGCCGCGGGTGACGAGGACGACGGCCGGGCCGAGCGCCAGCCAGCGCGCGGCGACCGCCTCAGGGGCCTCGCCCGGGTAGAGCCAGGCCAGGTCCTCGTCGCTCGCCTTCACCAGGTCGGCGAGGGCCACGCACCGCTCGACCCGGTCCACGGCCGCGCCGTGCTCCCCCATCAGCGCGGGCCGCACGTTCGGGTCGTAGCTGACCGTGGCCGTGGGCCTGAGCCGCCCGGTCAGGGCGAGCACGGTGGCGGCACCCGGCGCGGTGACGGCCGCGATCGAGCCGAGGTGCACGTGCCGCACCGGGCCGTCGGTCGTCGGCGGCTCGTCGGCGGTCAGCGTCCAGGCGATGTCGAAGGCATACGCCGCCTGGCCTCGCCCGTCGAGGGTGACGACGGCCGCCGGGGTGCGGGCGGGGGCGCCGCCGACGGCGACCCGCACCCCGGCGCCGGCGAGGTGCCCGGCGATCAGCCGCCCGGCGTCGTCGTCGGCGAGCTGGGTGAGGAGGGTGGTGTCCCGGCCGAGCCGGGCGAGGCCGTAGGCGACGTTGGCGGGACTGCCCCCGGGGTGGACGACGTCGGCGGCCCCCGGCTCGCGGACGATGTCGGCGACGCACTCGCCGATCACCAGGAAGGACATGCGGTTCACAGCTCCTTGGCGTAGGTGTCCTGGTGGCCGGCCCGGCCGCCGAAGACGTTCAGGCCGACGTGACCGGACGCGAAGGCGGCGCCCGGGTCGGTGAGGTCGATGATCCCGTCCCCGTCGAGGAAGACCCGGATCCGGGTCCCCTGGTGGACGACCCGCAGGTGGTACGTGACCCCGTGCCGCACGAGCAGCGGCACCCGGGCGAGGGCGGCCGCGTCGTCGAAGGAGCCGCCGCGCCGGACCACCAGCCGGACGGCCCGCAGGTCGGGGTCGACGTTGAGGACGTATCCGTCGGCGCCGTCCGCGGAGGCCCGCCACAGCAGCGAGGCGGCGCCGCGCACCCCGTCGGCGCCGCCGAGCCGCAGCAGGGTGACGAGTTCGAGGTCGGCGAAGCGGCGGGTGGACAGGGCGTCGCTGTCCCGGTCGAAGACGCAGGTCGTGCCCGCTCCGGTGGGCTCCCAGCGCCCGGCGGGCGTCACGGCGAGCGCGCCGAGGTCGGTGCGGAACTGCCCCGGCGGCGGGGCGGGCGGCAGCGTCCGCCCGGGGGCGCCGCCGACCCGGCAGGTGGGGGCGAGCGGGTGGTGGGCGAGGGTGACGAGCCGGACGGTGCCGCCGTCGGCGGTGAAGGAGAGGCCGGCCGCGTCCGGGTCCGGCAGCACCAGGCCGGTGAGGACGGCCTCCCCCGCGCCGCCGAAGACCTCCACGGAGGACGAGTCGACGACGATCCGCAGCCGCACGGTCCGGCCGCCGCCCGCCTCGGGCACGGCGGCGAGCGGGGCCTCGGTCCGGCCGGCGAACCAGCGGGTGAAGTCGGTGCGTCCCGAGTCGGCGCGGTCGAGGTACAGGCGGGCGCGCCCGGGGTCGTATCCGACGCGGACGCCCTGCCCGTCCTTCCCGCGCAGCAGGAAGGCGCAGTCGGTGGCGAACCCCGCGGCGGGGAAGGCGAGTTCGGCCTCGATCTCGTACGCGGTGCCGGTGAGTCCGGCGCACGGGTCGGGGAGGCCGGGTCCCGCGGTGAGGCCGGTGCGGACGGTCGATCCGGTGCGCAGGGCGGCGAGTTCGGCGACGGGCCACTGTCGCAGGACCGGGTGGCCGGCGGGTCCCGCGGTGAGGGAGAGGGTGCGCGGGACGCTGTGCTGGCCCTGCCAGGGGCCGGTGGGGGCGCTGAAGGGGTAGTCCCAGTTGGTGGTCCAGCCGAGCCAGATCCGGCGCCCGTCGGGGCTGTTGTCGAAGGTGATGGCCGCGTAGAAGTCGCGGCCGTGGTCGCTGCGGAGCCAGCCTCCGGGGGCCTGGTCCGGGGTGAAGGCGGTGCCGTCCCAGGTGCCGGTCAGATACACGGCGGCGGAGCCGTCGGTGGCGCGGACGGCGCCGGTGGAGAGCGTGAGGACCCAGGCGGTGCGGCCGGGGTCGCCGTCGACGGGCAGCGGGAAGAGGTCCGGGCACTCCCAGACGCCGGCGGTGACCCAGGGGCCGTAGCCGAAGGAGCTGACGTGGGTCCAGTGGAGCAGGTCGCGGGAGGTGAGGAAGCGGACGTGGTCGCCGCCGGAGACGACCATCACCCACTGGTCGCGGGCCTCGTCGCGGAGCACCTTCGGGTCCCGGAAGTCCCAGCCGCCGTCCGGTCCGCCGGGGTTCCCGACGAGCGGCTCCGCGCCGCCGTACCACTGCCAGGAGCGGCCCCGGTCGGTGCTGTAGGCGGCCCGCACGGACTGGTTCCCGCCGATCCGGTCGGGGTGGTAGGCGGTGTAGTACGCGATCAGACCGGCCCCGCCGCCGAAGAGCCCGGAGGCGTCGTGGAGGTCGGCGACGGCGCTGCCGGACCAGCAGTGGCCGTGGACGTTCCACTCCAGGGCGCGCGGCAGGGAGCGCCAGTGCAGCAGGTCGGTCGAGACGGCGTGCGCCCAGCGCCCCTTGTCCTGGTGGAAGAGGTGGTACTCGCCGTCGAACCGGACGAGCCCGTTGGGGTCGCTGGCGGAGCCGGACCGCTGGGAGTGGTGGAAGGCGGGCCGGTACGGCTCGGTGAAGTGGTCGCGGGAGTCCCCGGCGTACACCTCGCGGAAGAAGGCGGTGCCGCCCTCGGCGACGAGTCCGACCGTCGCGCCGGTGGTGGCGGCGGGCGCCCGGAGGCACCGGACGCCGTCGGCGTAGACGGTGAACTCCCCGTCCAGGAGGTGGACTTCGAGGCGCACGAGGTCGCCGTCGCGGATCGGGCGGACGGGCGGCGGGCTGCCGGCGAGGAGGGAGCCGCGGGCGTGGTCGAGGAGCCGGACGGCGCCGGCCTGCCGGTCGAGGAGGATCGCGTGTCCGCGGACCAGGAGTCCGGCGGCGCGGGCGCCGGCGAGCCGGACGTCGGCGGTGACGACGAGGCCGGGCCCGTCCGGGGCGGGCGCGGTGCGGACGCCGTCGTGCCCGCGGAGGCCGGCGAGGTCGCGGGTCCAGGTGCCCGACTCGGTGGTCCCGCCGGGGAGTTCGGTGGCACCGGGCGCGGTGACGTCGTCGTACGACACGCGTCCGTTGTAGGCCAGCAGGCCGTGCCGGCCGGAGAGGTGGGGTGCGGGGTCCGGGTCCTCGGTGTCGATGACGGGGGCGTAGCCGTCGGGTCGGAGGAAGTCGCTCTGCCAGTGGACGCGCAGTCGGCGGCCCTCGGCCTCGACGCGGAGGCGGTGGACGGTGCCGGGGAGGACGGGGACGGCGTGGGTGGCGAGGGTGACGTTGCCGTCGACGCGGTAGAGGCGCAACCGGCCCTGGTTGGGGTCGACTTCGACGGCGTACCCGCGGCTGCCCGAGGCGTCGGCGCGGACGAGGAGGGCGGCGACCGCGTACGGGTCGTGGACGACGACGTCGGCCTGGAGGGAGGTGTCGTACGCCTCCTCGGCGGCGAGGGTGCGGAGGTTGGTCCCGGCGGGCGCGGCGGCGGTGAGGCCGAGCGGGGTGGGCGTCCAGCCGGGGTCGCCGGTCCAGCCGGTGAGGTCGGTGGTGACGGTCCAGGCGCGGAGCGGTCCGAGGAGGACGGTCCCGGCGGCGGCGAACAGGCCGGTGTGGCCCGCGCGGTGGCGGTGGTCGCTCACGGCGAGCACCGAGCGGCCGTCGACGTGGACGGTGAGGGCGGGCCCGTCGGTGGCGACCTCCAGGAGTTCGCCCGGTCCCGCGGCGCCGGAGGCGAGGAGGGTGCCGTCGGCGAGGTCGGTGAGCCGGACCTGCCCGTTGGCGGGCTCCAGGGTGAGCGCGTAGCCGGTGGAGCCGTCGGGGGCGGCCCGCAGCACGAGTCCGCCCCGGGCGTTCGGCGTCGCCGGGTCGGCGGCGACCCGGAGCGCGAAGCCGGACCGGGCGCCGGTGCGGTGCTCGGTCATCGCGAGCGCGGTGCCTCCGGCGGGGGCGGCGGCCCGCTGCCCGCCGTCGGCGGTGCGCTGCCAACTCCCCCGGTGCGGAAGGGGATCGGGTACGGGCGAGGTCACCGCGCCGAGCGGCGCGGCCGTCTTGCGGCGGGCCTGCGGGACGGATCCCGGGGGTACGGCTCCGGCGGGTGCGGCGGTCAGGGCGAGGGGCAGGGCGGCGAGCGTCCCGGCGGCGAGCACGGCCCGTCGGGAGGGGGTGGCGGGGGAAGGGACGTGGGTCATGGGGGGCCTCCTCGGCGGTGGGTGGCGCGTGAGGACGACAGGGGGACGGGGGCGCGCGGCGCGGCTCGGCCGCGCGCCCCCGGGGGGAACGGGCCCGTCAGGGCCAGAGGGCGCGGGGACCGGTGAAGACCGGGGCCATGTGCCAGGCGTCCAGGCGGTGGACGTGCGTCTCGCCGGTGGCGGTGAGGGAGACGCCGACGGCCTCGTCCGGGCGGGTCGGGTAGACGCGGGAGGCGAGGGCGCGGCCGCCGGCGAAGATCTCCAGGGCCGAGTGGTCGACCAGGACGCGGAGTGCGACGGTGCCGTCGGCGGCGAGGGGCACGTCGCCGGAGCGCGGGGTGGTGTCGGTGTCCGGGTCGAGGCTGCTCGCCTCGCGGCGCAGCCGGAGGGTGGCGGTCGGGGCGGCGCCCGCCCGGGCCAGCTCGACGACGGTGCGTTCGGCGCCGTCGGGGGTCTCGCGGACGCCGAGCCGGAGCACGGCGCCGGGGGCGAGGCGCAGGGTGGCCTCCAGGTCGAGCTGGTCGCCCCGGACGGCGTCCAGGGCCTCGGCGGGGTCCGGCCCGGGGGTGAAGGGCCCGACGGCGACGTGGTCGCGGCGGAGCCGGGCCAGTTCGGGGACGGGCGCCTGGTGGAGGGCGCCGTCGGCGCCGAGGGTGACCAGGCGGGGCAGCGACATGACGCCGGACCAGCCGGCGCGGGCGGTGGCGTCCTCGCCGCGGCCCTCCTGGAGCCAGCCGAACATGACGCGGCGGCCGGCGGCGTCGCGGGTGGACTGGGGGGCGTAGAAGTGGTTCTGCCCGTAGTCGAGCCGGTGCAGGGCGGTGGGGGTGAAGCGGTCGCCCTCGTACCGTCCGGTCCAGTACAGCGGGTGGTGGGTGGTGCCCTCGTCCCAGGCGGAGAAGGCGAGGACGTCCGTCCCCTCCACCCGGAAGAGGTCGACGCACTCCCACATGGTGCCGGTCCAGTCCGGCTGCCCCGCCCGGCCGGCGTTCGCGTCGCCGGTGAGGAGGGGGCCCACGTACCGCCAGCTGCGCAGGTCGTCGGAGTCGTACAGCAGCGCCGTGCCGCCCTGACCGCGGAGGCCGGAGCCGACGAGCTGCCGCCAGCGGCCGTCCTCCTTCCAGACGCAGTGGTCGCGGTAGGCGGTGAGGTCGAGGCCCTCCGGCGGGGCGGCGATCACCGGGTTGCCGGGGTCCTTGGTCCAGTGCCGGAGGTCGGGGGTGCCGGTGGCGACGCAGGGCAGTTCGCGGTCGCCGTGCCGGCCCGAGTAGACGAGGGTGGGGACGCCGTCGTCGTCGACGAGGACGCCGGACCAGCAGCCGTCGCGGTCCGGGCCGGTGGCGCCGGGGACGAGGGCGACGGGTTCGTCGGTCCAGGTGACGAGGTCGGTGGAGGTGGCGTGGCCCCAGTGGATGCGGTGGTGGGCCGGGGCGAGCGGATTGTACTGGTAGAAGAGGTGGTAGACGCCGTCCCGGTGGGTGAGCCCGTTGGGGTCGTTGAGCCAGCCGCCCGGCGAGGTGAAGTGGAAGCGGGGGCGGTGCGGGTCGCGAGAGGCGCGCTCGGCGAGGTCGTCGGCGAGCGGCTGCGACGCGGTGATCAGGTCGTGGGTCATGCGGCGGTGGTCTCGGCTTCCGGGGTGTCCGCGCCCTGCAGGACGCGGTGGGCGATCTCGCGGGCGGGGGCGTACAGGTGGCAGCGCACCCAGTGCGGCTGCCCCTCGTCCTCGCCGACGACGTGGCGTACGGGGGTGGTGGTGCTGCAGGTGCCGTCGTCGTACGGGCAGGACTCGGGGTCGAGCACGGCGGCCCGCAGGCGGGCGCGCTCGGCCTTGTCGTAGCCGGTGCGCCGCCGCGGGTCGGGCACGGCGGAGAGCAGCAGCCTCGTGTACGGGTGGGCGGGGGCGTCCATGACGGCGAGCGCGTCGCCGCCCTCGACGAGTTCGCCGGCGAACATGACGGCGGTGGTGTCGGCGAGGTAGCGCGCGGAGCCCAGGTCGTGGGTGATGTACAGCAGGGACAGGTCGCGTTCGTCGCGGAGCCGGCGCATCAGGTTGAGGACGCCGACGCGGACGGAGACGTCGAGCATGGAGGTGGGTTCGTCGGCGAGGAGGACGCGGGGGCCGACGGCGAGGGCGCGGGCGATGGCGACCCGCTGGCGCTGGCCTCCGGAGAGTTCGTGCGGGTGGGCGTCGAGGTGGTCGGCGGGGAGGCCGACCTCCGCCATCAGGTCGGCGAGCCGGCCCCGGTCGGCGGGGTGGCCGTGCAGGACGAGCGCGCGGGTGAGGAAGTGCTCCACGCGGTGGACGGGGTTGAGGGAGCCGAAGGGGTCCTGGAAGACCATCTGGACGGAGCCCCGGTAGGCGCGGCTCGCCCGGCGGCGTTCGGTGCGCAGCACGTCCTCGCCGTCCAGGAGGATCTGTCCGGCGGTGGGCCGTTCGAGGCGGGCGACGCAGCGGGCGATGGTGGACTTGCCGCTGCCGGACTCGCCGACGAGGGCGGTGACGCGGCCCCGGTCGAGGTCGAGGTCGACGCCGGCGACGGCCCGGACGCGGCGGCGGGAGAAGACGGAGCCGACCTGGAAGTCCTTGGTGAGGCCCCGGATGCGGAGGAGGGTCATGCGGTGGCGCCTTCGGTGAGGGCGGCCCAGTGGCCGGGGGCGAGCTCGCGCAGGTCGGGGATGTTGCCCGAGCAGTCGGACCGGTCGGCGGGGCAGGCGAGGTGGAAGCCGCAGCTGTCGGCGGTGCGCGGGGCGTCGAAGAGGCCCGTGAGGGTGGCGCGGGGGCCGGTGAGCGGCGGGAAGGCGCGCATCAGCGCCTCGGTGTAGGGGTGCCGGGGCCGGGCGAAGAGGGCCTGGGCGGGGGCGAGTTCGACGATCCGGCCGGCGTACATGACGCCCATGCGGTGGGACATCTCGACCATGAGCGACATGTCGTGGGTGATGAAGAGGACGGAGAAGCCGAGTTCGCGCTGGAGGTCGGCGATCTGGGCCATGATCTCCTGCTGCACGACGACGTCGAGCGCGGTGGTCGGCTCGTCCATGATGAGCAGTTTCGGGCGCAGGGCGACGGCCATGGCGATGACCACGCGCTGGCGCATGCCGCCGGAGAGCTGGTGGGGGTAGGCGCGGAGCCGGTCGGGGCTGATGCCGACGAGGCCGAGGAGCTCGGCGGCGCGGTCGCGGGCGGCCCGTTTCCGCAGCTTCTCGTGGGTGGTGAAGATGTCGGCGATCTGCTCGCCGATGGTGAGGACGGGGTTGAGGGAGTTCATCGCGGACTGGAAGACCATGGCGATCTCGCGCCAGCGGAAGGCGCGCAGCTCGCGGTCGTCCAGGGCGAGGATGTCGCGGCCCTGGAAGAGGACGCGGCCGGCGGTGATCTCGGCGGGTTCCTTGAGGAGCCGCATGACGGCGTTGGCGAGGGTGGACTTGCCGCAGCCGGACTCTCCGGCGAGGCCGAAGACCTCGCCGGGGCCGATGCTGAAGGAGACGTGGGGGGGGGCGGGGGCGGGGGGGCCCGCGCGGCGGGCCGCCACCGGGGGGCGGGGGGGGGCGGGGAGGGGAGGTTGGGGTGCGTCCGGCGGG
>NZ_JBHYKM010000018.1:80250-89751 GCF_042741435.1 Streptomyces sp. NPDC058955
GGTGCCCTGGGCGCGGGCGGACTCGCGGGCCGCGCCCCCGGCCACGGCGGGCCCGAAGCTCGCGCCCCCGGCGGGGGCGCCGCCGACGGTGCGGCCCTCGCTGCGGTACTCGACCGTGAGGCCTTGGACGTCGAGGACGTTCATGTGCGCTCCTTCCGGCGGGCGCGCAGCCGCGGGTTGGTGATCTCGTCGACGGCGTAGTTGACGAGGGAGAGGGCGAAGGCGACGAGGGCGATGCAGAGGCCGGAGGGGACGAAGGCCCACCAGGCGCCGGTCATCAGGGCGCCGTCGTTGCCGGCCCAGTAGAGGTTGGTGCCCCAGCTGACGACGGAGGAGTCGCCGAGGCCGAGGAACTCCAGGCCCGCCTGGGCGCCGATGCCGAAGAGGACGCAGCCGAGGACGGTGGTCATCACCACGGACGCCATGTTGGGCAGGATCTCCCGGAACATGATCCGCAGTGGCCGCTCTCCGGTGACGACGGCCGCGGCGACGAAGTCCTTGCCGCGGATGGAGGCGGCCTGGGCGCGCAGCACCCGGGCGGAGCCGGCCCAGCCGGTGACGGTGAGGACGAGGACGACGGTGGCGGTGCCGGGCGGCAGGAAGGCGGCCAGGATGACGAGCAGCGGCAGCCCGGGCAGCAGCAGGAAGACGTTGGTGACGAGGGTGAGCAGGTCGTCGACGAGCCGGCCGAGGTAGGCGGAGGCGAGGCCGACGAGGAGGGCGACGAGGGTGGCGGCGAGCCCGACGGTGAAGCCGACGAGCATCGAGGTGCGGGTGCCCCACAGGGTGAGGGCGAGGACGTCCTGGCCCTTGGCGGTGGTGCCGAGCCAGTGGGCGGCGGAGGGCGGGGTGGCGCCTGAGTCGCCGATGAGGGCGGGGTCGCCGGGGGCGAGGAGGGGGGCGAGCAGCCCGAGCAGGGCGAAGACGGCGAGGAGCAGCAGCCCGGCGCGCGCCTTGCGGTCGGCGAGGACCCGGCGGATCAGGCCGCGGCGGGGGGCCGGACGCGCGGGCGCCGGGGTGGCGGTGGGCACGGTGGCGTCCCGGGTGTCGAGGACGGACATGGTGGCGGCTCCCCTCCTCAGCGGACGCGGACGCGCGGGTCGAGGCGGACGTGGACGAGGTCGACGACGAAGTTGGCGAGCAGCACGGCGGCCGTGATGGTGAGGAAGATGCCCTGCATCAGCGGGTAGTCGAGGGCCTGGACGGAGGCGAGGAGCTGGTAGCCGATGCCGGGGTAGGCGAAGACGACCTCGGTGAGGAGGGCGCCGCCGACCATGAAGCCGAGCGCCATGCCGAAGTTGGTGACGGAGGGCAGGAGCGCGTTGCGGGCCGCGTACCGGAACATGATCCGGGACGGGCTGAGGCCCTTCGCCTCGGCCATGGTGATGTAGTCCTCGGCGGTGGTGGCGATCATCGTGTTGCGCATGCCGAGCATCCAGCCGCCGATGGAGACGAGCACGATGGTGAGGGCGGGCAGCACCAGGTGGGTGGCGACGTTGCCGAGGAAGGCGGCGTCGAGTCCGGGGACGAGGCCGGCGTCGTAGGCGTGCCGGAGCGGGAACCAGCCGAGGGTGACGCCGAAGAGGTAGAGGGCGCCCATCGCCAGCCAGAAGTAGGGGAACGAGCCGATGAAGACGAGCAGCGGCGGGAAGGCGGAGTCGAGGATCCCGCCGCGCCGCCAGGCGGCGAGCACCCCGAGGAGGTTGCCGACGACGGCGGCGATCACGAGGGCGGTGCCGCCGAGGAGGAGGGTCCAGCCGATCTGGGAGCCGATGACCTCCGAGACGGGGGTCGGGAAGCGGGAGAGGGAGATGCCGAGGTCGCCGGTGGCGACCTGGTGGAGGTAGTCGGCGTACTGGCGCCACAGGGGCCGTTCGTCGAGACCGAAGAGTTTCTGGAGCTGGGCGATCTGCTCGGGCCGCATCGTCCCCTGGGCCTGGGCGAACATGCGGGAGACGGGGTCTCCGGGCATGAAGCGCGGCAGCAGGAAGTTCAGGGTGACGGAGGCCCAGAAGGCGAGGAGATAGAAGCCCAGGTTGCGCAGGACGAGACGCACTGCTCGTTCCTCCCTGGTGAGGTGCGGGGCGGGGGCGGCCTGCCGGGCCGGGCGGGACGGGCGGCCGCCCCCGCGGGGTTACTTGCCCGTGACGGGCTGGAGGGAGGTGAGCACCAGGACGGTGGTCACGGAGCGGTTGGAGAGCGTCGCGTACGGGTTCTTCTCGGAGGGCCAGCCGGTGAAGCGGCTGTCGGTGTACGCGCCCCACTCGGGTCCGGGGAAGAGGGGGACGACGGGGGCGTCGGCGGCGAACAGCTTCTGCAGCTCGCCGGCCTTGGCCTTCTGGGTCGCGGCGTCGCCGGCGGCGAAGGCGTCGATGAGGGCGTCGGCCCTGGGGTCGCCGAAGCGGTGGTAGTTCTCGGTGGCCTTCTCGCCGACGGGCTTGACGGTGGTACGGGACATGGCGCCGCGGTAGAACTCGTACGGGGTCGCGCCGTTGCCGCTCCACACGATGCCGCTGTCGAAGGAGCCGTCCTCGTAGGAGGCGACGACGGCGGACCAGTCGGGGGACTTCACGGTGGCGGTGACGCCGACCTCGGCGAGGTTCTGCTTGATGATGTTGGCGACCGAGATCCAGTCGGAGGAGGCGGAGCCGACGGAGATGTCGAGGGCGAGCGGCTTGCCGTCCTTGCGGGTGCGCTTCCCGTCGCCGCCGGCCTTGTAGCCGGCCGCGTCGAGGGCGGTGGCGGCGGCCTTCGGGTCGTACGCGGTCCAGTCACAGGAGGCGGCGACGGCGGCGTCGCGCCAGGCGTCGTAGCCGTTCGACAGACCGGTGCAGTCGGCGGGCTCGGTGTAGCCGTTCATGGCGACCTTGGCGATCTTCTCCCGGTCCACGGCGCGGCTGAGGGCCTTGCGGAGCGCGGGGTCGTCGAAGGGGGCCTTGGCGGTGTTGAGCTGCCAGTTGATCATCGCGCCGGTGGTGGGGAACCAGTAGTGGTTCTTGTCCGGGTTCCGGGCGACGAAGGACTTCTCGATCTCGGGGATGAAGGACTGCGTCCAGTCGACCTCGCCGTTGGTGAAGGCGAGGTTGGCGCTGTCGTTGCCGGAGAAGGCGAGCATCCGGATGCCGGCGATCCGCTGCTTGGCGGGCTGCCAGTACGAGGGGTTCCTGCGGAGTTCGTACGACTGGGCCTGGAAGGCGGCGACCTGGGTGTAGGGGCCGGTGCCGACGGGGGTGGCGTTGACGTCCTTGGCAGGGTCGGCGATCTTCGACCAGATGTGCTTCGGCGTGACGAAGTGGCCGCCGATCTCGTACAGCGCGGGCGAGAACGGCTTGGAGAGGTGGAAGGTCACCTTCGCCGGGGTGTCGGCGGTGACCTTCGTGAGGTAGTCGAAGCCGCCGAGGAGCTTCTTCTGGAGCGCGAAGGTGTGGACGACGTCCTCGGCGGTGAACGGTGTGCCGTCGGACCACTTCACGCCCTCGCGGAGGGCGAAGGTGACGGACTTCCCGTCGGTCGCCCGGGTCCAGGAGGTGGCGAGCCAGGGGGTGTCCTTGCCGTCGGCCGGGTTGTGGATCATCAGCGGCTCGTAGACCGCCTCCCGGGTCATCGGGGCGGCCTTGGGCGAGTAGGGATTGAAGTTCCGGGTGAAGGTGCCCATGTCCTCGCGCGGGATCGTGAGCAGCTGCGAGCCGGAGGTGTCCTGGGCGCCGGTCGCGCCGGCGCCGCCGGAACAGCCGGTGAGCAGCAGGGCGGTCGCGGCGGCGGCCGCGAGCAGGGCGGGGCGGAACCTTCCGGAAGATCGGCCACGGACGGGGGAGGGTGTCATAATGGTGGCTCTTTCCTCTCTTCAACACACCAGACGAAGACGGGACGAGATGACTCGACGGGCCTGATTCGCGGTCAGACCGACGAGCGTTCGAGCAGCGGGCAGTCGACCGTCACCCTGCGGGTGGCGAGCGGCTGTCCCGCTGCGAGGGCGGCCAGCATCTCCACGCCCTTGGCGCCCATCTCCTCGAAGGGGAGGGCGAGCGTGGTCAGCTTGGGCCGCAGATAGGCGGCGATGAGTTCCTGGTTGTCGTAGCCCACCACGGCCACGTCGTCCGGGATCCGCAGCCTGCGTTCCTTGATGGCGTCGTACGCGCCCATCGCCATCCGGTCGTTGGCGCAGAAGAGCGCGGTGGGCCGGTCGGCGCGGTCGAGCAGTTCGCAGGCGGCGGTGTAGCCGCCGTCGGCGGTCGCGTGGCCGGAGACGACCAGCGCGGGATCGAGGGGGAGGCCGGCCTCGCGCAGCGCCCGCTCGTACCCCTCGCGGCGGCCGACGGCGGCCGGGATGGCGGGGTCGAGGTTGATCAGGCCGATGCGCTCGTGGCCGGCGTCGACGAGCCGCCGGGCGGCGCGGTGGCCGCCAGTGACCTCGTCGGGGACGACGGAGGGCAGTTCGCCCTCGGCGTCGTAGCAGTTCACCAGGACGGTGGGGACCTCGCGGGCGGCGCGCGGCAGGGTGACCGCGCGGTGCCAGGTCGTGGCGTAGAGCAGCCCCTCCACCCGCTGTTCGAGGAGCTTGTCGAGGGCGGCGGCCTCCTGGGCCGGGTCGCCCTCGCTCGCGGCGATCAGCAGGAACTTGCGGTCGAGCCAGGCGCGGTCCTGGGCGCCCTTGATGACGTCGACCGCGAAGGGGGCGGTGACGATCTCGGTGATCAGGCCGTACCACTCGCTGCGCTGGGCGGCGAGGGCGCGGGCCCCGGCGTTCGGCCGGTAGCCCAGTTCGTCGATGGCGGCGAGGATCCGGCGACGGGTCTCGTCGGGGATCGCCGCGCCGGGCCGGTCGTTCAGCACGAAGGACACGGCCGTGCGCGAGACGCCGGCCCGCCGGGCCACATCGCTCATGGTGACGCTGCGGGCATGGTTGGCCGCCACGGTGACCCCTCCCTCTGCTCTACGGCCCCCCGGCCGGAACTCATTGGTTACGCGCTTTAGTAACGCGCGTTAGTTCGACGTTGCACGCAAGTTACGGCCGACCTCCGGCCAGTGTCAATATCTTGTGCGGGTGCTACCCGGACGGGCGCGCGGACGTTCGGAAAGGTGGTCGACGTGGAGACGGTCGGTACGGACGAGGGGCTGGAGGTCCTGTCCTTCGACGACGGCGGCGAGCTGGAGGCGTGGCTCGCCGGGCACCACGGCGACTCCCCGGGCATCTGGCTGCTGCTCGGCCGCAAGGGCGGCGGCCTGCCCTCGCCGACGGCCGACGACATCCTCGACCTGACGCTCGCGTACGGCTGGATCACCGGCAAGCGCAAGGCCCGCGACGAGCGCTCGTACCTCCAGAAGATCACCCGCCGCCGGCCGCGCAGCCTCTGGTCCCAGGTCAACGTGCGCCAGGTCGAGCAGCTGCTCGCGGACGGCCGGATGCGCGAGCCGGGCCTCGCGGAGGTGCGGGCGGCGCAGGCGGACGGCCGGTGGGCGGCGGCGTACCCCTCCCAGAAGGACGCGACGGTCCCGGACGACCTGGCCGAGGCCCTCGCGGCCCGCCCGGAGGCGTCCCGCGCCTTCGAGGCGCTGGGGAAGACCGACCGCTACCTGGTGATCCTCGGCCTGTGGCAGGCCAGGACGGCGAAGACCCGCGCGGCCCGCGTGGAGCGCGCGGTGACCCGGCTGGCGGAGGGCGGCAAGCTCTAGGGCGGGTCAGGCGCGGCGGCGGTAGAGGACCTGGTGGGCGTCCCACTCCACGAAGGAGTCGGCGTGTTCCAGGCCGACGGCCTCCAGGAGGCGGCGGGAGCGGTGGTTGGCCTCCTGGGTGACGGCGACGACGCTCGGCGCGGTCTCCAGGACCCGGGCGACGGCCGCGGCCACCGCCTCGCGGGCGTACCCGCTCCCCCAGTGCTCGGGCAGGAACTGGTACGACACCTCGGTCTCGCCCCCGCGCCCTGCCGCCTCCACGGTGACGAGGCCGAGCAGCACGCCGTCCTCGGCCCGCACCACGGCGTGGCAGCCGGGCGCGCCGACGATCCGGCGCTGCCGGATCCGCACGACGGACTCGATGACCGGCCCGCCGAGGTGGCGCCGCACCTCCGGATCGGTCCAGAGCCGCGTCACGGCCGGCACGTCCGCTCTCCGCACGGGCCGCAGCTCCAGCCGCTCGGTGCGCAGCACGCCCTCGCGCGGCGACGGGGCGCCGGCGGCCGCCGGGGCGCGGGACGGAGAGACGGTCATGCCTGACATCATCGCAGGCCGGCGGGGACCGGGGCGGCGCTCCGCCGCCCGGCGGTCCGCGACGACGCTCCGGCGGGGCCCGGGCCGGGAGGGCGGGCCGGGGGGCGGGAGGGGAGGCCCTGGGGTGGAGTTCTTCCCCGTCGGGGCGTCGACCGGGCGATCAGGGCTTCAGGAGGGCCCGTACGGCGTCCCAGTCGGCGTCCATCGGCTCGACGGGCGCCCGCCCCGTCGCCACGTCCTTGTAGCCGCTGGAGGTGACCACGCAGACGACGGGACCGTCCTCGTCCGCCGGGTCCGGACCGTGGGCGCGCAGACCGGCGAGACCGGCGGCGGACGACACCTCGCACCAGATGCCCTGCGCGGCCAATTCCGCCTCAGCCGCCGCGAACTGAGCCTCCGTCACCGTGCGGGCGGCACCGCCGGTGCGCTGGACGGCCAGCACCCCGCGGTAGCTGTTCACCTCGCAGTCGATGGCGTACGCGGCGGTCGGTCCGACGGGCACGCGGGCGGCCGGGCGGCCGGACCGCAGCGCCTCGGTGAGGGCGCCCGCGGCGGCCGGCTCGACGCCGTACATCCGGGGCACGGCGTCCGTCACCCCCAGCCGGGCCAGCTCCTGGAAGCCCTTGGCCACGCCGAACAGCAACTCGCCGTAGCCGGTGGGCACATGGACGGCGGCAGGGGCCCGCCCGAGCGCGAGCGCGATCTCGTAGGCGATCGTCTTGTAGCCCTCCGGGCCGAACGGGTGCCCGGTGTGCGCGGAGTCCGTGACGCTGCTGACCGACTGGAAGCCGAGTTCGTCGACGATCCGCCCCATCAGGGGCCGGACGGAGGCGTACGGGACGGTCAGCACGGTCGCGCCGTAGGCCCTCAGGTGGGAGGCGACGGCGGGCGGCGCGTGCGGGGACGTGAACACGGCGCACGGCAGGCCCGCGCGGGCCGCGTACGCGGCGGCGGCCGCGCCGTGGTTGCCGGACGACGACACCACGATCCCCCGTGCCCCGGAGGCCACCGCGGCGCTCACCGCCACCCGGTTGAGCCGGTCCTTGTGGCTCCATGTCGGATTGCGCGACTCGTCCTTCACCCACACGCCGTCGGCCAGCTCCACCAGCGGCGTGTTCCCCTCCCCGAGCCCCGGTGCGGCCAGCGGCGGCAGCAAGGGGGCCCACCGTTCGAGGCCGTGCGCGGCGGGCTCCGCGAAGAGGTCCGCCGGCACGGCGTCGTAGTCGTAGTCCACCTCCAGCGGGTACGCGACCTCCTCGGTCGACGTCACCGGGCACCCGCCGGTCAGCGGCGGCCACAGCGGGTGGCGCACGGACGGATCGGCGAGCGACCGCTGGGCACGGGCGAGAGACGTCACGAGGAACCTTCCTGCGGGGAGTGTTCAGGGGCTGAGGGACGGGGCACGCCTGCCAGGTCCAGCAGCTCGTGGAGGCGGCGGGCGGGCAGGTTCGGGTTGGCCGCCGCGCCTTCCGCCGTCGCCGGGTCGTCGAGGAGCGCCGTGAGGGTGTCCTCGTCGCGCAGGGCCGGGGCGGCGGCCGCCGCGCGGCGCACCCGCCCGTCGGGATCGGCGAGCAGCCGTACGGGCGCCTGCTCCAGGCTCGGGTCGGCGGCGGCGAGGGCCCGGACCTCCGGATCGTCGTGGCCGAGGAGGTGCTGGAGGCCGGTGCGGGGCAGCTGGGGCAGGGTCAGCAGGTGACGGCGCTGCTCGGGGCACGCGACGAAGGTGTCGAGGACGAGCTCGGGCGGCGCCAGGGGGTGACGGCAGGCGAGCTTGTGCCGCACCTCGGGGTCGGGGTCCTCGGCCAGCCGTCCGACCAGTTCGGCGGGCAGGGCGGCGTGGCTCGCGGCGACCCGGCGGAGGATCGCGTGCTCGGACCCGGCGCACTGCGCGAACCAGCTCGCGGCGGGCTCGGCGGGCACCTCCCCGATCGGACCGTCGTGCTCCGCGCCGCCGAGCCAGTCGATGGCGTCGCGCTCGGCCCAGGTGCGCGGCAAGGGGTGCAGCACGGCCCGTGTCCGGACGGACTCGTGCGGGTCCTCGGCCAGTTCCGCCAGGAGCGCGGCGTCCACGTCGGCCCTGGCCGCCACGCGTTCCCGGACCCGCGGGTCCGGGTCGCGGGCGAGGCGGACGACGGCGGCGGACGGCGTGTGGCGGTTCTGCGCCAGCGACCACAGGTCGCGCCGGGCTGCGAGACACGCCTCGGCCACGGCGTCGGTGACGGGAAGGTGGACGAGCAGATGCGTCCGGCCGTGACAGTCCCGCTCCGGGAGGTCGGCCTCCATCGCGGCGGGGTCCGCCTCCCTCGTCCGCGCGGCGGCCGCGGCCCGCACGTCGGGATCCGGATCGGCCAGCAGGGCCGCGCGCTCCGCCGGGCCGAGCCCGTCCCACATGTTGCCCACCCCCATGCGCCGGAGCCCGGGATGGGGGTGCGCGTGGAGCCCGCGCCAGAAGGACAGCGGGATCTGTCCCGAGAAGGGCAGCTCGCCGGCGACCTCGGCCGCCGTGACCTTCCCGTCCTCCCCCGCCTCCTCCGCCGTCAGGAGGGCTTCGAGAACGGCGTCCGGCAGGGGCCGCACCTTGCGGAGGCGCGGACGGGGACCACCGGCGAGGTCGGCGCGCACGAGGCCGGAGGGGTCGCGCACCAGCCTGCCCCGCTGGGCGGGCTCGACGTGCGGGTTGCGGGCGAACGCGCGGCGGACGGCCACGTCCGGGTGCGCGACCACCGCGTCGACGACGTCCTCGGGAAGGTCCCGCTCCCGGCAGAGGGCCTCCCAGGCGGGCCGCCCGGCGGGGGCGAGCAGGCGGATCAGGACGTCGGACGGGGCGGCGGGGTTGGCGGCGACCCCCCGGAGCCAGGCATCCGGGAGGGAGGGCGAGGACGGCATCCGACCATCCTGTCAGGCTCCCGTCAGGGCGCCGATACTCCGGCCTCGACGATCGGGGGAAGAGTGGGGCGACGCACCGTCAGACGGGCCGCGGGCACGGTGACGTTCCTGGACGTACTCCGGAGCCCCGGCAGACTGTTCGACACGGTCCCGGGAGGGGACGGGGGTCGTGCCGAGGCCGACATGACGGCGCTGCGCGGGGGCGAGGCGCGCGAGGTGTCCGCGTTCGTACGGGACGGGCGGCGCTTCCGGCAGGGGTCGCTGCTCCTCGACCCCGGCGCGGAGTCCCCGGTGGTGTGGCGCCGGTTCTGGTTCCCCGGCCGGGACGGCGGGGCCGTCGCGCTGACCGGCCCGTTCCACGTCCACGGGGTGGGGGGGGGGGGCCGCCCCCCCCGGGGGGGGGGGGGG
>NZ_JBHYKM010000019.1:0-12106 GCF_042741435.1 Streptomyces sp. NPDC058955
GGTCGCGCCCGGCGCCCCGGGGGGGGGTGGGGCGGCGCTCCCCCCCCGTGGCGGGGGGGGGCGGCCCCCCCCCCCGCCCCCCCCGGGCCCGGGCCCGCCCGCGGGGGCGTTCGGGGGGGTGCCCCTGGGTCGGGTCAGGAGGTCGTGAAGCCCCACCGGCGCAGCCCCTGCTCCAGTACCTCGACGACCTTCTGGCCGGTCAGGTAGGAGTCGGGGGTCGACCGGCCCGTGATGAACGGGTAGTCGACGACGACCGAGGTCTCCTTGCCGAAGTTGCCGATGTAGGCGCCGTCGGGGGCGGTGGCGTCGCGCAGGATGTACTCCAGCGGGTACGGCGGGGGGCCGATCACGAAGTCGGTGCCCATGAAGCCGGTGCCGTCCTTGTAGTCGTACTCGATGCAGTGTCCGGTGACGTGCTTGTTCCGGATGATCGAGGCGCGGTCCTCCTGGTCGCGGGCGAAGGCGAGGGCGGCGACGCCGTAGCACTCGGCCGCGATCGGCAGGTCGAGGCGGTGGAAGGCGAGGATCAGGTCGTGGACGCGCCAGTTGTTGGCGAGGTCGACGATCGGGCCGGAGCCGCCGACAATCAGGAGGGCGTCGTAGGTGTCGGAGACCTCCTCGCGGACCTGCTCCAGGCGGGAGTTGTACCGTTCCCACTCGCGCAGCCACTCGGGGCGGCTGCGGTACGGGCGGTCCGGCAGCCAGGCCGACAGGTCGAGCGGGTCGTCGAGCCGGTCGGAGGAGTCCAGGGCGCGGACCTTGGCGGCCATCTCGGGCGAGGTGACGGAGCGGCCGAGCGGCGGGTCGACGTAGTGCGGGTCCATGGACGGCGGCAGGGCCTGGGCTCGCTTGCCGGTGGGCGTCGCGAAGGTGACGCGGTAGCCGGCCTTCTCGAAGGTCTCCAGCGGGCCGACGAGTTCCTCGCCCCAGTAGCCGTACTCGGAGAGCACGATGAGGATGTGCTTGGTCATGGCGTGGTGTGTCCTTCCGGTGACTTCGGGTGCCCCTCCGGTGCGGGAGGGGTCAGACCTGGTAGCGCTTCTTGACGTCCTCGGCGAAGCCGAGGTAGTCGCGCAGCGGCCAGACCTCCTCGAACTCCAGGTACTCCCGCATGGGCAGCCGGCCCAGCGCGGTGCGGTCGAGCTCCTCGGCGTCGGGCGAGTCGATGATGGCGATGACGCGCTTCTGGGCGGCGACCTTCCAGATGCCGACGCAGAAGCCGGAGTCGACGGTCTCGGCCGCGTGCTCGGCCTCCTCCTGCTCGATCTCCCAGAGCTCGTCGAGGGTGATGCGGCCCTCGTGGTTCCACTTCATCTGGACGTAGAACAGCATGCTGACTCCCTTGGTCCGGGGCGGAGTTGGTGTGGTGTGCGGAGTTGGTGCGGTGCGGGGGGCCGTGCGGCTCAGGCGCCGGCGGCGGCGCGGAGCTCGGCGGTGAGGGGGTGGCCGGCGCCGAGGACGTCGGCGGCGATGTCGGCGGGCAGCTTGCCGTCGTGGCCGGTGAGGTCGGTGCGGGCGCCGGCGTCGAGGAGGATGCGGGCGCACTCCTCGTAGCCGTGCCACAGGGCGTCGTGGAGCGGGGTGTAGCCGTTGGTGGCGCCCCGGAAGTCGAGGTCGACGCCGGGGCGGCGGACCAGTTCGGCGGTGATGCCGGCGTGGCCGTTGTAGACCGCCTTGTGGAGCGGTACGGCGCCGAAGCAGGGCTCGACCGCGTCGACGGCGGCGCCCGCGTCGAGCAGCAGCGGCACGATGTCGGCGTGCCCGTCGCGGGCGGCGACGTGCAGCGGGGTGTGGCCGTCGTTGAAGCCGCCGACGTGCGGGAAGACCTCGTCGACCGGGGCGCCGGCGTCGAGGAGTTCCTTGACGCCGGCGGTGTCGCCCTCGGTGACGGCGGCCATCAGGCGCTGCGCCGCGATGGCGGCGGCGTCGCTCTCGCGGCGGCCGGTGAGCAGCTTCTCGGCGGCGAGCAGCAGGTCCTTGCCGCGGGTGTTGACGTTCAGCTCGTAGTCGAAGTGCTCCTGGAGCGAGAAGCCGTAGTGGGTGCGCAGTTCGAGCCCGGCGCCCTGGTCGAGGAGGTAGCCGACGAGGTCGGGGTACTTGTACCAGAGGGCGTCCATCAGGGCGGTGTGCCCGGTGGTGGGGGCGACGGCGTCGACGAAGGCGCCGGCCTCGACGAGCGTCCGGACGACCGGGAGGCTGCCGCCCTGGACGGCCTTGTGCAGGGCGGTCGCCCCGGCCCGGGAGTCGACGGCGAGCGGGTCGGCCCCGGCGTCGAGCAGCAGCCGGACCACGGTCTCGTCGCCGCGGCCCGCGGCGATCATCAGCGGGGTGAGGCCGGTCGCGGGGTCGCGGCGGCCGGGCCCGGCGCCCTCGGCGAGGGTCTCGGCGACGCCGTCGGGGTCGCCGGCGAGGACGGCGGCGAGCAGCCGCTCGTCGCGGTCGGCGGTGAAGGCGGCGATCTCCCCGTTGGGGTCGAAGTACACCTTCCAGTGGGTGATCTGCCCGTCCTCTCCGACGACCAGCCGGTGGGAGTCCTCGATCTCGAACTCCTGGCGGGTGCGGGTGTGGGCGGCCCGGGTGTACACGACGGCGAAGGCGGTGTCGCCCTCGGCGCGCAGGTCGCGGACGCCGTAGTCGAGGACGTCGGTGGTCTCGGCGCGGAGCGCGAAGGCGGCGGCGACGGCGGCCCGGCCGACGTGGTGGCCGAGGTAGGGGATGACGGCGTTGTACCGGTCGGCGGGGAGCTGGAAGTCGATGTCGTCGGCGAGGGTGGCGAGGACGGTCTCGAAGTCGCCGCGGCCGATCGCGTCGAACCAGTCCTGCACCACCTGGTGGGTGCGGCTGCTGTCCATGGTGGAGTTCTCCTTCGGAAGGCGGTGTCAGTCGTGTGCGCCGGCCTCTTCGCCGGCGAGGACGAAGGCGTCGGTGGCGAGCAGGTCCGCGGTGACCTGGGGCAGCGCGCAGCCGACGATGACGAAGTCGGACTCCAGCCCCATCTTGGCGCGCTGGAAGAGGAGTTCGTTGATGGCCGGCCGGCACATCTCGGTCACCTCGCACAGGTGCAGCTCGACCCGCTCGGGGTCGGCGGCGAGCACCTCGGCTACGGTGCGGCGGAACTTCCCGAGCTCGCCGTGGTCGATGGCGCCGCGGAACTCGATGCGGGCGACCCGGCCGTCGAACTCGCTCGACGCGTGGAGCTTCATGTGGGCGGGGGCGATCTCGACCCGCACCTTCAGCGGCCGCTCGCTGCGGGGCAGCCGGACGGTGAGCTCCTTGGCGTCGAAGTCGTGGTGCGGCTCGTCGTCGATCCACACCTGGGCGAGGGTGACGCTGCCCTCGGGCAGCAGGTCGGGGGCCACGCGCAGGAGCCGGTCGGGCAGCGCGTCGGGCTGCGGGCGGAAGTGCAGGGTGAGCGGTTCCTCGGTGAGGAGGAGGCCGGTGTAGACGGCGGAGAGGTAGCAGAGCTCCAGGGCGTGGTAGCCGGCCATGGCGTGGCTGCCCTTGAGCCGTTCGGTGCCGAGCAGGTACGGGATGCCGTCGGCCTGCACGTTGAAGTAGACGCCGCCGTCGTCGTAGTCGAGGAAGAAGGCGTTGTAGAAGGCGGCGGCCTCGCGGGCGAGCCGGCGGTGGTCGGGGTCGCCGGTGGTGCCGGCCATGATCAGGTAGGCGAGGATGGCCTGCTCCTGCTGCCACCACGCCTTGCGGTCGTGCCAGACGAAGCGGTGGCGGCCGGTGACGGGGTCGGCGGTCCGCTCGACGACGTCGTACCAGCCGCCGCGCTGCTGGTCGCTGCCGACCGCGGGCATGGTGCGGGCGATCTCGTCGGCGGTGGCGGTGTAGGCGTCCTTGGCGCGCAGGCTGTTGATCCGGGTGAGGTTCCAGGCGATCTTCAGGTTGTGGCCGACGACGGCCCGGTCCTGCTGCCAGCCCCAGTCCCGGTCGGCGGACCAGTCGGCGTGGAAACGTTCCTGCACGAAGGGGCTCCGCTCGCCGCCCGGGAACCGGGCCACGATGGTGTCGGCGGTCTCCTCCAGGAGCTGGGCGAAGTCCTCCCGGCCGGTCGCCAGATAGGCGTTGATCAGGTACGCGGGGGCGTGGTCGCCGACCGAGTTCCAGTTCTTGCGGGAGCGGTTGCCGCCCAGCGCGTCGGAGCCGGGGTCGAGCGTCACCGGGTCGAGGTGCGAGAAGAAGCCGCCCTCCCGCTCGTCCTGGAAGTACCGGCGGAAGAGGGTGACGGTGCGGTCCACGTCGGCGAGGATCCGCGGGTCGCCGGTGATCCGGTACGTCTGGGTGGGGCCGGCCAGCGCGTAGATCTGCTCGTACATCGGGATGGCGTCGTAGTCGTCGCCGAACTCGGAGGCGAAGACCTTGCGCTGCCCGGTCGGGGTGATGTCGATGCCGTGGTACCAGTAGGCGACGCCGTCCCGGTCGTCGACCACCCGCATGTGCTCGCGCAGGTACTCGGTGCCGGACTCGGCCGCCTGGAGGAAGCGGTCCTCGCCGGTCAGCAGGAACGCGGTGGCGAGCCCGTACACGAGCCGCGAGATGGTGTCGGTCTCCTGGCGCACGTCCCGGCCGGCGAAGTCCGGCAGGTGGGTGCCGCTCAGCGTGAGCTGGGTGCGGAACCTCCGCCAGTCGTAGTCCCCTTCGGGGAACTGGCCGCGCAGATAGAAGTCGGCGATCTCGCGCGCCTGCCGCACCCACCAGCTGGGGTGCTCGAAGACGTACTCGCCGCGGCTCTCCTCGGGGAAGGTCAGCAGCTTGGCCTCGAAGTACTCCTCGGAGCCCTCGCGGTAGAAGATGCCGTACGCGAAGACGAACCGGCCCTCGGCGAGCATGTCCCGGGTGGTCGCGGTGGTGTCCCGGTACGGGTCGCCGAGGTTGCGGACGACCTGCGAGTTCACGTTCTCCGCGAGGTGCACGGTCAGTTCGCGGTCGTCGGACATGCGCAGCCGGAAGCGGTGGTCGGTCGGCGCGTAGGAGGTGACGTAGCCGGCGACCGTGTCGGAGACGGTGCGCTGGACGGGGGTGCTCATCGGGTGCCTCTTTCGTCGGGCAGCGACACGAGTACGACGACGCTGCGACCGTGGGCGTGGTGGACGGGGCCGTCGAGGGGCTCCTCGGTCCCGGCGGGGAGGATGTCCTCGGGGGTGGCCCGTGAGGTGTCGACGGCCCGCGCCCAGCGGCGGCCGGGCAGGTCGGGCAGTCGGAAGTCGAGCCCCAGGTGGTACATGTTGAGGATCACGTGGAGGTCCGGGTCGTCGCCGAAGCCGCCGAGGGTGAAGGCGAGGACCCGGGCCTCGCCGTCCTCCCAGCCGGGCTGCTCCAGTTCGGTGCCGTGCCAGGTGACCTCGGGCACCCCGCGTTCGGTGACCCGGTCGGAGAAGAAGCGCGGCGCGCGCAGAGCCGGGTGGCGGCGGCGGAAGCCGATCATCTCGGTGAAGAAGCGCCGGACGTCGGTCTCCTTGGCGGCCTGGTCCCAGTCCAGCCAGGAGAGCGGATTGTCCTGGCAGTACGCGTTGTTGTTGCCGTCCTGGCCGTTGCGGAACTCGTCGCCGGCCAGCAGCATCGGCACGCCCCGGCTGAGCAGCAGCACGGCCGCCAGGTTCTTGATCTGGCGCACCCGCAGCCGCTCGACCTCGGGGTCGTCGCTGGCGCCCTCCACGCCGCAGTTCCAGCTGAAGTTCTCGTGGGCGCCGTCGGCGCCGGCCTCGCCGTTGGCGTAGTTGTGCTTGTGGTTGTGGCTCACCAGGTCGTTGAGGGTGAAGCCGTCGTGGCAGGTGATGAAGTTGACGCTGTTGGTGGGCAGTTCGCCGCGGTGGCCGAAGAGGTCGTGCGAGCCGCCGATCCGGGAGGCGACCGCGCCGACCATGCCGCCGTCGCCGCGGACGAAGCGCCGGACGTCGTCACGGAAGGGGCCGTTCCACTGCGACCAGCGCTTCCCGGGGAACCGGCCGACCTGGTAGAGGCCGCCGCCGTCCCACGGCTCCGCGATGATCTTCGTCTCGGAGAGCACCCGGGACAGCTCGATCCCCCACAGCACCGGCGGGACGTCCATCTCGTATCCCTCGGCGCCCCGGGTCAGTTCGGAGGCCAGGTCGAAGCGGAAGCCGTCGACGTGGTGCTCGGTGACCCAGTACTCCAGGCACTCGATGATGAACTTGGCGACCGCCGGGTGGTTGGCGTTGACGGCGTTGCCGCAGCCGGTGAAGTCCATGTAGTGGCGCCGGTCCTCGGGCCACAGGTGGTAGTAGGTCTCGTTGCCCTGGCCGCGGAAGCTGATCGTCGGCCCGTGCTCGTTGCCCTCCGAGGTGTGGTTGAAGACCACGTCGAGGATGACCTCGATGCCGGCCCGGTGCATCGCCTTCACCATCTCGCGGAACTCGGTGATGTGGGTGTTCAGATGGGGCGCCGAGCAGTAGCCGGTGTGCGGGGCGAAGAAGCCGAAGGGGTCGTAGCCCCAGTAGTTGTGCAGCCGGCTGCCGTCCGGGCCGATCCGCAGCACCTGCCGCTCGTCGAAGTCGAAGACCGGCAGCAACTCGATGGCGGTGATGCCGAGTTCCTGGAGGTACGGGATCTTCTCGATCAGGCCCGCGAAGGTGCCGGGGCTGTCCACGCCGGCGGTCGGCGAGGCGGTCATGCCCCGCACGTGCGCCTCGTAGATGACGGTCTCGGCCATCGGGGTGCGCAGCGGCTCGTCGCCCTCCCAGTCGTAGCCGGAGAGGTCGACGACCATGCTGCGCATCGCGTGGGCACAGTTGTCCTCGGGGCCGATCGCGTGCACCCGGTCCCAGAGGCTGTTGACGTTGGCCCGGGCGTACGGGTCGAGGAGCACCTTGCGGGGGTTGAACCGGGCCCCGGAGTCCCGGGTGTTGCGCGGTCCGTCCATCCGGTACGCGTAGACCTGCCCGGGGCCGACCCCGGCGACGTGGCAGTGCCAGAAGTGGAAGCTGCGGTGGCGCTCGGGGACGAGGTCGACGACCCGGCTGGGCCGCGGGTCGTCACAGCGGTCGAAGAGCAACAGCTGGACGCTGGTGGCGAGTTCGGAGAAGACGGAGAAGTTCACGCCGTCCGCGTCCGGTGTGGCGCCCAGTGGCTGGGGGCGTCCGGCAGACACGCCGGCGGGGGCGGCAGCTCTGTCGTCGGTGCGGATCGAGGTCATGAAGAGTCCCATCGTGGGGCGGTCGTCGTGCGTCCGCTTGCGGGGGCGGGGCGGCGGCCGGGGGGTGCCGCCGCCCGTAACGGGGTCAGGAGCGCTGGGCCACGGGGGCCCGGTCGAGGCCGTCGAAGAGCTCCGCCCAGTCGGCGGTCTCGGGGCCGGCCTCGTTGAAGATCTCGAAGGTGAGTCCGGTGGCGGCCGGCTGGTACAGCGCCTGGACGACGGCCTCGGCGACGTCGGCGCGGGCCACGCTGCCCTCGCCCCGGTCGCCCTGCTCCAGCCGGATCCGCTGCCCCTTGGGGCGGCTGCCGGTGAGCCAGCCGGGCCGGACCACGGTGTACGGCAGCCCGGAGTCGCGCAGCTCGTCCTCGCCGGCCAGCCGCCAGTCGAGCATCCGGCCCCAGGCGTTGATCGGGTGGTCGTGGCGGGTCACGTAGATCTGGCTGACCAGCACGAAGTGCGGCCGCTCGCCGTGGGCGGTGGCGGCGGCCAGGGCGTTGCGGATGCCCTGGTACATGGTGGACTTGGGGCTCTCCGGGCCGCTGTTGGCGGTGCCGGGCTCGACGCTGTAGACGATCGCCGAGCAGCCGGCCAGCGGCTCGGCGAGGGAGGCGGCGTCGCGGACGTCGCCGGTGTGGAAGACGGCGCCGTCGGGCAGGTTGCGGCGGGCGCGCTGGCCGTTGCGGCCGACCGCCCGCACGGTCTCCCCGCGGTCCAGCAGGCGCTGGACCACGAGGCGGCCGACGCTGCCGGTGCCGCCGATCACGGTGATGGGGCTGTCCATGGTTCCTCCAGGTCGATGCGGACCGGGGCGTCCGGCCGGACGGTGTGGGGCGAGGGGGCGCCGGTCGGCCCGGTGGTGGTGGGGGCGGGCACCGGGACGGTTCAGACCCAGCGCAGGATGTCGTCGGAGCTGGTCAGACAGGTGCCCGCGGGCAGCCCGCTGAGCGCCGGCACCCGCAGCCGCGGGTACACGCTGACCCCGGAGAGCCGGGCGCCCGCCCACAGGTGGGTGCCGTCGCCGATCGCGGAGTAGTCGTCGAGGCGCACGGGGCGCTCGCGCTCGGAGTGGATCTCGACCATGGGGCCGAGGTAGGCGTCGCTGATCCGGGCGTACGGACCGACGACGGCGGCGTCGCCGCAGACGGTCCGGGACAGGTGGGCCCCTTCGTGGAGGTCCACGCCGTCGCCGATGTCGGTGTACTCCAGGTGGACGCCGACCCCTATCTCCACGTGCCGGCCGATCCGCACCCCGTCGCCGATGGTGACGGTGCCGTCCTCGATCTTCTGGGCGAGGGTGGTGCCGCTGGAGGAGTCCTTGGTCTGCAGGCTCGACTCGTGGATCCAGTACCGCGGGGTGGTGGACCGCGGCTCCGCCATGAGCCGGTTCATCTGCGCGTAGTCGCCGTCCAGCACCTCGGCGAGGGTGCGCAGATAGTCCTGTACGTTGCCGAGGTCGCCGAGCCGGCCGATGCGGTGGGCGGCCACCGGGTGGCCCTGCTCGACCAGCCAGGGCAGCAGGTCCCGGCCCCAGTCGAGGCGCCGCTGGGACATCCGCATGAGCTCGGGGTCCCGGGCGGCGAGCCGCAGCCGGCCGCAGTCGACCAGGTACATGCCCGCGTTGGTCTCCACCAGGCCCCCGGTGCGCGCGGCCTCGGGGAAGAGGCCTCGGGCCTCGGCGAGCCCGGGCTTCTCGACGAAGCCGGTGACCTCGCCGTCGCCGCCGGTGGTCATCACGCCGTACTTGTCGGCGACGTCGGCCAGGGTCCGGCCCACGGAGGCGACCGTCACCAGCGCACCGCGCTCGCGGTGCCGGGCCGACATCTCCTCCAGGGAGAAGTCGAAGACGGAGTCGACCGGCAGGACGAGCGCCTGACCGCCGAGGTCCCACTGCTCCAGGTTGTGCAGGGTGGCCGCGCCCGAGCCGACGTTGTACCGGTCGAAGCGCGCCCGGGAGTAGTGGATCTCGACGCCGTGGCGTTCGCCGTGGCCGAGCAGGAGCTTGATCTGGTTGCGGTTCTCCAGGCCCTGGGCGACGACGTAGAACCGCCGGATGCCCTGTTCCCGGCAGGCGTCGACCACCCACTCGATCAGCCGCCGGCCCGCGAACGGGATGAGGGCCTTGCTGCGGATGTAGTCGGCGGACTCGAGAGTGATCGGCTTGGCTCGTTCGCCTCTGCCTCCGGCCAGGATGATCCCGACCGTTCCCCCCTCCTCGTGCTGCATCCCCCGTCTCCTCTCTGCCGGATGTCGTGCAAGCGACGACAGCAAGTCAACTGACCCGGTCAACTCTTGTCAAGTAGGGAGTCAATTCAAATGACCGCTCAGCGGGTGGGGGTTGAGCGAGAGTGGCTTGACTGTGGCCGGAACGCGCGGATCGCGCGGGTGGAGCGAGGCTGCAACATGACAAGCGACTTGACAACCTGAAAGAACTTCAGTTGTCTCGAAGGGTCCATGTTCCGCTTCCGTGTTCCGCACGCGACGCCCTTCCGCGCCCTCCGCGCCCGGAAGGGCGTCGGAAGAGCGAGGAGACCCGTCCCCATGACCGCACTTCCCCCGACAGAGGCCGCCGGCCTCCCCGCCCGCAGGAAGCAGCTCGCGCTGCTCGTCCTGTGCGCGGCCGTCTTCCTCGACGCGCTCGACATCTCCCTGCTCGGCGTGTCGCTGCCGAGCATCAAGACCGCGCTCGGCCTGTCCGACGGCGCCCTGCAGTGGCTGGTCTCCGGCTACACCGTCGGGTACGGAGGCTTCCTGCTGCTCGGCGGCCGCGCCGCGGACCTGTGGGGCCGCCGCCGGACCTTCGTCGTCGCCACCGCCGTCTTCGTCGTCGCGAGCCTCCTCGGCGGTGTCTTCACCGACGAGACGCTGATCGTCGCCACCCGCGTCCTCAAGGGCATCGCGGCGGGCTTCACCGCCCCGGCCGCCATGTCGATCATCACCACCACGTTCCGCGAGGGCAGCGAACGCAACCGCGCCCTCGGCGTGTTCGCCATGACCGGCGCCGGCGGCTACAGCTTCGGCCTGGTCCTCTCCGGCGTCCTCACCGAGATCCACTGGCGCCTGGTGTTCTTCGTGCCCGGCGTCATCGCGATCGCCGTCCTCGCGGCCGCCGCGCTCGTCCCGGCCGACCCGGCGCGCGGCAGCCGCGAGCGGCGCCCCTTCGACTTCGGCGGCGCGCTCACCGTCACCGGCGGCGTGATGCTGCTCGTCTACGGCCTGGTCCAGGCGCCCACCTGGGGCTGGCTCGACGCCACCACCTTCGAGACGCTCGGCGCCGCGGTGCTGCTGCTCGTCCTCTTCGTCGTCATCGAGAGCCGGCACAGCGAGCCCCTGGTGCCGCTCTCCATCTTCCGCAACGCCACCCTGACCAGCGCCAACCTGATCAGCGTCGTCTGGGCCGGCTCCACCATCGGCTGGCAGTTCATCGCCACCCTCTACCTCCAGGAGACGCTGGGCTACGGGGCGCTGGAGACCGCCTTCGCGTTCCTGCCGCTCGGCATCGTGATCGTCGCCGTCGCCAAGTTCGCCTCCGGGCCGCTCGTCGAGCGCTGGGGCATGCGGACGGTCCTCGTGCTCGGCATGTTCGTCCAGGGCGCGGGCGTCCTGCTCTACCTCGCCGTCGGCACCACCGCGAGCTACCCGTGGCTGCTGCTGCCCGGCATCGTCCTGCACGGCATCGGCAACGGCCTGGTCTACCCGACGGTCAACATCGCGGGCGTCAGCGGCGTCGCCGACGAGCGCCAGGGCGTGGCCGCCGGCCTGATCACCGCCTCGTACCAGATCGGCGCGGGCGTCGGTGTCGCCGTCCTGGCCGCCGTGCTCACCGCGACCGCCGACGGCGGCGTCGGGCACTACCGCTGGGCCTTCCTCGTCGCCGGCGGCTTCTCGCTGCTCGGCCTCGTGCTCGGCGCGCTGGGGCTGCGCCCGGCGGCCACGGCCCCCGCGGCCGTCGACGCCCCGGCCGCGGGCCCGGCCGGGCAGTCAGCCCCGGAGAAGGCGTCGGCGGACCGTTGACGCGGCGGCCCGGTGCGCGGCGCGGGCCGGCGCACCGGGTCCCCACCACCCACCACCACCCCCAACGACCCCCGGAAGAAGGGCACTCCGTGCGCATCGCAGTCATCGGCACCGGAATCGTCGGCCGCACCCTCGCCGGCGCCTTCCACGACCTGGGGCACGAGGTCGTCGTCGGCACCCGCGACGTGCGGGCGACCCTCGACCGCGCCGAGCCCGACGGCTACGGCAACCCGCCCTACGCCCACTGGGCGGCGGAGCACCCCGCGATCCGGCTCGCGCCGTTCGCCGAGGCCGCCGCGCCCGCCGACGTGGTGGTCAACGCCTCCCTCGGCTCCGCCTCCCTCGCCGCGCTGACCGCCGCGGCGGGCCCGGACGGCACCGGGCTCGACGGCAGGCTCCTCGTCGACGTGGCCAACCCGCTCGACTTCTCCGCCGGCATGCCGCCCACGCTCGACCCGGTCAACACCGACAGCCTCGCCGAGCAGATCCAGCGCGCCTTCCCGCGCGCCCGGGTCGTCAAGGCGCTCAACACCATGAACTGCTCGGTCATGGTGGACCCGGCCCGCGTCCCCGGCCCGCACACCGCCTTCGTCTGCGGCGACGACGAGACGGCGCGGAAGGAGACCACGGACCTGCTCGGCTCGCTCGGCTGGCCCGCGGAGTCCGTGCTCGACCTGGGCGCGCTCGAAGCGGCGCGCGGCACCGAGCAGATGCTGCCGCTGTGGATCCGGGTCTGGGGCGCCCTCGGCCACTGGAACTTCAACTTCCACGTCCAGCAGACCCGTTGAGGTCACCCACCCCCCGACACGAGAGGACCCCGCACATGCGTCCCCGCACCCTCCGCGGGCGCGGGGGCCCCCCCCCCCCCCCCCGCCCGCCGCCCCGGCGGCCGCCCCCCCCCCCGCGCCGGGGGGTGAAAAAAAAAAACAGCAC
>NZ_JBHYKM010000019.1:12116-27314 GCF_042741435.1 Streptomyces sp. NPDC058955
GCCCTGACCACCCTGGGAGTGGCCCCCCCGGGCGGCCCCCACACCGCCCGGCGCCCCCCCCCCCCCCCCGCCCCGCCCGCCCCCCCCCCCCGCGCCCCCCCCCCCCCCCCCCCCGCGCCCCCCCCCCGCCCGCCGCGGCCCTGCTCCTCGGCCTGCTCGCCCCGGCCTGCTCCTCCCCCGACCGGCCTACCGCCGCCGCGGACACCCCGGCGCCGGTCACGGTCACGACGCCCGCGCCCTCCGGGGCGAGCACGGCGGCCGGCCCGCGCACCGCCGTCGATCCGGCGCTGCTCGCCGTCGCCCGCCGCTACACCGAGGCGGCCAACCGGGGCGACGTCGACGGCATCACCGCCGCGTACGCCCCCGAGGCCCGCTTCGACCGGGCGGGCACCCTCTTCCACGGCCGCGACGAGATCGTCGGCGACTTCATCCGCCCCGACGTCGTCGACGACGACGGCCACTACCGCGAGATCTCGACGCACGCCGCCGACGGACGGACGGTCGTCGAGTACATCTTCACCACCGGCTCGGGCATCACCGAGCACTTCACCTACGCCTACCTGGTCGAGGACGGCGTCATCGTCGACGTGATCGGCCGCTACGTCTGAACGCCCCGGCGCCCCGCCCCCAGGCCGTCCCCCCCCCCCGGGACGGCCTGTCGCCGTCCTGCGGACGGACCTCCTCGGCCATCCTGGGCGGCATGCGCGAACGGGAGCGGTACGACGTGTGGGCGGCGGGCGCGGCGTACGAGCGGTACATGGGCCGCTGGAGCCGCCGCGTGGCCGACCGTTTCGCCGGCTGGCTGGGCGCGGCCGACGGCCTGCGCTGGCTGGACGTCGGCTGCGGCACGGGCGGCCTGACGGCCGCGATCGCCACCCGGCTCCGCCCCCGGAGCGTCCTGGGGGTGGACCGCGCGCCGGACTTCGTCGCCCGGGCCCGCGCGACCGCCTCCCCGCCGGCCCGCTTCGCGGTGGCGGACGCCCTGGCCCTCCCCGTACGCGACGGGGGCTGCGACGCCACCGTCAGCGCCCTGCTCCTGAACTTCCTGCCCTCCCCCGCCGCCGCCCTCGCCGAGCAGACCCGGGTGACCCGCCCGGGCGGCCTGATGGCCGCGTACGTCTGGGACTACGCCGACGGGATGGACCTCCTCCGCCACTTCTGGGACGCCGCCACCGAGGTGGACCCGGCGGCGGCGGCGCTGCACGAGGGCCGGCGGTTCGCCGACTGCCGCCCGGACCGGCTGCGCGCGCTCTGGACGGAGGCGGGACTCGTCGACGTCACCACCACCGGGCTCGAAGTCCCGACCGTCTTCCCGGACTTCGCCGACCTGTGGAGCCCGTTCCTGGCGGGCCAGGGCCCGGCCCCCGGCTATCTGGCCACCCTCCCGCCCGCCACCCGGACCCGCGTCCGCGACGCCCTGAGCGCCGCCCTGCCCCGGGACCGGGACGGCGCCGTCCCCCCCACCGCCCGGGCCTGGGCGGTGAGGGGCCGCCGCAGGTGAGAGGGGAAGGCGGCCGTGTCCGTCAGCCCGTCAGGGACGTCCACAGGGTCAGGGGACGGTCGTCGAGCGTGATCTGGTCCTCGTGGCCGCGGCCGTCGCGGATCACGATGAGCCGGTACTTGTCCTGGTGGAACACCCAGAAGAGGCTCAGGCCGTTGATCCGCTGCATGTCGGGGACGGCCAGGAACTCGTCGACCCGGGTGATCCCGGTCAGCGAGCGCCACAGGTCGAGCCCGCGGTCGCCGCGCTCGATGGCGTCCTGGTGCCCCCGACCGTCGGCGATCGAGATGAGCCGGTAGACCTGGGCCCCCATCAGGGTGTGGAACACCCAGTAGTAGCTCTTGCCGCCGGACCGCTGCAGGTCGGGGACCGGCAGGAAGGCGTCGACCTGCGCCACGCCGCCCAGTGAGACCCACGCGGAGAGGGCGCGGTCCGCGCGGTCGATCCGGGCGGCCTGCTCGGGCGGGAGCCCGGTCTCGGCGCCGTCGGCGACCGAGATCAGCCGGTAGACCTGTCGGCCCTCGACCGTGTGGAACAGCCAGAAGCGGCTGCGGCCGTCGACCCGCTGCTCGTCCGGGACGGGCAGGATCGCGTCGACCTTCGTCACCCCGGCGTAGCAGGGCCAGTCGCTCAGGGGCCGGTCCGGGCGTTCGCGGACGTCGGTGTGGTCGTCCCCGTCGGCGATGGAGAGGGTCCGGCAGACGGGGGTGCCGTCGCCGCCGGTCCCGTACGCCCAGTACCAGCTCTTGCCGCCCGTCCGCTGCATGTCGGGGAGGGGCAGGAAGGCGTCGGTGGGCCGGACCACGGCGGGCGGCTTGTCGGTGAGCCGGCCGTCGCCCAGCAGCCGCAGCAGCCGCAGCGACGGCACGAAGGCGTACACGGACCCCTCGGTGAAGACGAACTGACTGAGTGTCAGCTTGGTCGTCCGGCCGGGCGTCTCGTAGCTGAGCGTGCCGGCGGCGCCGACCATGCCGTCGGGGCCCGGCTTCTCGGTCCGGTTCGGCGGGAAGTCCGGGCTGTCGATCCACGCCTTCTGGATGAACTCGAACTGCTGCACGAGGTCGGACTGGTAGCAGACGAAGAGCAGGCCGCGCTTCTCGTCGGGCCCGCCGGGCCCCTCCGAGGCGGGGTCGAAGGGCGCTCCGTAGGGGGCGCCGCGGCGGATGATCCGGCGGCGGTCCATCACCGGGTTCTCGTCGAACGGCCGGTCCCCCGGCCGCTCCTGGAGTCCGTCGCGGGGGTTGGTCTTGCGCAGGTGGGAGAAGAGCGGGGTGCGGAAGCCCTCGGGGTCGTCGCGGTAGCCGAAGTCGTTGTCCTCGCCGGCCAGCGCGTTGGAGGGGCGGTCGGCGTGCGGGCAGGTGGCGACGGGGGTGCCGGAGCGCCAGCGGCCGACGAGGCGGGCGGCCAGCCACTCGGTGGTGGCCTCGGGCGGCACCACCTTGGCGTTCTTGAGCACCTTCAGCTGTCCGGCCACCTGCGACCAGAACCCCGGGACGTCCTGGCCGAGCCGGCGCACCACCTGGAAGCTGCCGTTGTCGGCCCACTCGGGGGTCTCGCGGGGGTCGCCGTCGACCCGGTCGAGACCGACGACGAACTCGCCGGCCGGGATCAGCCGGGTGCCGTGATGGCCCTTGACGTACTCGGGCTTGACCGGGTCCGGTTCGTCGAAGCCGATCACGCCGGGCTCGCTGACGCCGTCCTTGAAGCCGAAGTGCTCCTTGCCCCTGCGGGTGCCGGGCAGGGTGGCGGCGTCCTGCTGGAAGACGATCACGATCTTCGCCCCGGCGCACGCCTCGCGCTGCTGCCGGACCGCCGTCTGGAGGTCCTGGAGGGTGTCGGCGGCGAGGGTGAGGACGGCATGGACGGGCTCGCCCTTGCCGTTGCCGAAGAGCCACATCTCCGGCGAGCTGTCGCCGGTGTCGCCGAGCGCCCGCTTGTCCGAGCCCTGCTTGAACGCCTCCAGGCCGCTGCGGGGCGCGACGGACGGCAGCGGGTCCTTGCCGGTCAGCTCCCGCAGCCCCTCGTAGGTGAAGCTCACGTTGATCCAGGTGGCCCGCAGCGTCTTCGGGTCGTCGCCCGCCGACGCCTTGCGGGCCTTGCTGAAGGCGGCGTTGAAGGTCGCCACCTGCCGCGTCGTGGAGATCTGCGGTTCCAGCGCCTTGACCCAGGCGCGCGCCCTCGCCGGATCCTCGAACTTGAGGAAGAGCAGGGTCATCTGGTCCTTCTTGAAGCCGGCGAGCACATCGCCCTGGATGTCGTCGCTCTCGCGCAGCCCGAGTCCGTCCGCCATGGTCCCTCCAGAAGATCGACACCTCCACGCCCTTGTCGCGCAGAGTGATCTGCAACGTATGCGAGGCCTCGGGGACCGACGGGCGGGGAACGCACCCTTCACTCGTTCACCGGCGACAAACGGGCTGGTCAGGGGGCGCAGGGGGCGCACTGGGGCGCTTTCAGGGCTCGTGATCACCCGGCTGGGTCGGCCAGGAGGACAGCCCGCCGAGGCGCCGGAACACTGAGTCGCGTCACCGTGCGTGAACACGTGGCAGTCCTGTCACCGGCGTGCTCCGACCTGTCCCCCGTCGTCGGAACCGCCGCGCCGTCCCCACCCGACAAGGAGTCCCATGCCCCCCGGAAACCCGCCCCGGCCCGCCCGCCGCGGGCTCGTCACGGCGCTCTCCCTCTGCGCGGCCACCGCGATGGCCGCGTCCATGGCCCTGGTATCGGCCGGTCCCGCCGTCGCCCACACCGGTCACGGCGACGCGGACCACGGCGACGCCTTCCCGTACGCCCCCGCCTCCCGGGCGGCGAAGGCCCCCGTGGCCGTCGACCCGGCCGAGGCCGCGACGCTCGGCGAGGAGCACGCCGAGGAGCACGCCCGCACCCGCAAGGCGATGGCCGACGTCGGCGAGTACCCGCAGACGACCCGGACGGCGCGGCTCTCCGCGCTGACCGCCTCCCAGGAGAAGGCCAACGCGTCCTTCGACGCCTCGGAGTTCGGCCGGTTCCGGGAGTACTTCCCGTCGCCGGACTTCGCGGCCCACATCGCGCTGCTGCCGACCGGCAAGGTCCTGCTGTTCTCCTTCGAGCGGATCGAGGTCAACCCGCAGAAGGAACCGGCCCCCACGGACACGATCGGCAAGCCGAACGCCGGCCGCGCCTGGATCTGGGACCCCGCCAAGGGGACCGGCGCCGACGCGTTCACCGAGAAGAAGCCGCCGGTCGTCAACATGCCCGACGGGAAGAACGAGCCCCGCCCGGCCCCGTTCTTCTGCGCCGGCCACTCCTATCTGCCCAACGGCATGCTCGGGGTCTTCGGCGGCAACCTCGGCGGCAACGGCGGCTCCGGCGCCAAGCTGTCGCTGGTCTTCGACCCCTGGGCCGAGGAGTGGTACCTGAACAAGGACATGTCCGTCGGCCGGTGGTACCCCAGCGTGGTCACCGGCGCGGACGGGCGCCAGGTCATCATGTCCGGGCAGTCGGAGCTCGGTTGGGGCACCCCCACCCCGCTGGTCGAGCGCTTCCCCGGCGCGGCGCACCCGGTCCCCTTCGAGAAGACGGTCAGGCCGGTCGGCTGGGGGGTGGACAAGCTCAGGACCGAGGCCCCGTTCAAGTGGGACTACCCCCACCTGTTCTCGCTGCGCGACGGGAAGATCTACGGCCTCGGCCGCTCCGTGGACCAGCAGTGGGTCTTCGACACCGCCGCCGACACCAGGACGGACCTGCCGAACCGTCCGGACGTCAACAAGAACATGCCCGGCCCCGACGGCGGGGAGTGGCGGCGCAACTACGGCTCCGCGGTCCCGCTGCCGGCCGGCTTCCGGGGCCCCGACTCGGTCCTCGTCCTCGGCGGCGACCGCAACGACCCGAACACCTACCGCCTGGCCGGCGGCAAGTGGAACACCGAGAAGCCCCGCGCCTTCGGCCGCACCCAGGACGACACCCTGCTCCTGCCCAACGGCAACCTGCTCACGGTCAACGGCGCCTTCGACATCCGCGACTACGGCAACGGCCCGTACAACCCGAACGCGGACCTGAAGTACCGGCAGACCGAACTGCGCGACGAGAACGGCGACTGGAAGCTCGGGCCCGTCCAGCGGCTCCCGCGCGGCTACCACTCCAACGCCGTGGTCCTCCCGGACGGCCGCGTCATGGTCACAGGCGACGAGCTCCAGCAGCTCGCCAACGACCCCGACATCACCGACAACAACAACGGCAGCATCGAGATCTACGAGCCGGCCTACCTCCACCAGGGCAGCCGCCCCCAGCTCGGCACGATCTTCAACCCCACCGTCGGCTACAACGACAAGATCACGGTGAGCACCGGCACGCCCAACGACGTCACCCGCGCCGTGCTGCTGGCCCCGACCACCGCGACGCACTCGATCAACACCAGCCAGCGCCACCTCGAACTGCGCGTCAAGAGCCGCAGCGGCAACTTCCTGGAGCTCCAGGCCCCGCCGAACGCGGCGGCGGCCCCGCCCGGCCACTACATGCTCTTCCTCCTGAACGAGGAGGGCGCCCCGAGCAAGGCAGGCTGGGTCCAGCTCAAGCCGTCGACGACGACCACGACCACCACCACGACCACCGCCGCCGCTGCCGCCGCCAAGACCAAGGCGCCCGCGGACTGACCCGGCTCTCCACGCACGACGAACCCCCGGCCCCGTCCCCGCGCCGGGGGTTCGTCGTCCGGGCGTGTCAGGCGATGGTGGCGCCCCCCCCGCGGGGTGAGCGGGTGGCGGTGGCCGAGGCGCGGGCGCCGGGCGCGGGCGCCTGGGCCCTGCGGATGCCGGTGGCGCTCAGCACGGCGGCGACGAGCAGCGCGGCGACGGCGGAGACGAGGGCGGCGCGCAGCCCGGTCAGGAAGTGGCCGGAAGCGGCCTGGCCGACGAGGAGGCCCATGACGGCGACGCCGATGAGGCCGCCGAGCTGGCGGGAGGCGTTGAGCACGCCGGAGGCGATGCCGGCGTTGGCCGGGTCCGCCGCACCGAGCATGGCGTTGGTCATGGCCGGGACGACGAGGCCGATGCCGAATCCCGCGACGAGGAACGGGACGATCACCGCCGGGTACGAGCCGGTCGCGACGGCCGGGACGACCGCCAGGTAGCCGACGGCGGCGAGGAGGTTGCCGGTGAGCAGCACGCCGCGGGCGCCGTGGCGCTTGACCAGCGGACCGCAGGCCAGGTTGGCGGTCATGATGGCGCCGGTCATGGGCAGGAAGGCGAGTCCGGCGGTGAGGGGCGAGTAGGCCCACACCTGCTGGAAGAAGAGGCTGAAGACGAAGATCAGGCCGTAGAAGGCGAAGTTGAGCAGGACGCCGATGAGCGAGGTGGCGCTGAATGCCCGACGGCCGAAGAGGTGCAGCGGCAGCATCGGGTCGGAGCTGTGGCGTTCGACGGCCAGGAAGCCGATCAGTGCGGCGACGAACACGGCCAGGCAGCCGATGACGAGGGCGGAGCCCCAACCCCGGGCGTTGGCCTCGACGATGGCGGCGGTGAGCGCGCCGAGGCCCGCGATGGCGAGCAGCTGGCCGGGCAGGTCGAGCGAGCGGCGGCGCGAGGGGTCGCGGGGCGGGGCGGCCTGGGCGTAGCGCTGGGTGAGCAGGATGCCGACGGCGGCGATGGGGATGTTCACGTAGAAGATCGAGCGCCAGCCGAGGGAGTCGACGAGGACGCCGCCGACGACGGGCCCGAGGGCGAGCGCCAGGCCGCCGGCGGCGGCCCAGAGGCTGACGGCGCGGGTCCGCCGGGCCGGGTCGGGGAAGTTGGTGTTCACCAGGGAGAGCGAGGACGGCACGATCAGGGCGGCGCCGACTCCCTGGAGGACGCGCGCCGCGATCAGGGTGACGAGCGTGGGGGCGGCTCCGCAGGCCAGGGAGCTCACGGCGAAGAGGGCGAAGCCCGCGACGAAGATGCGCCGGGGGTCGAAGCGGTCGCCGAGGGCGCCGGCGGTGAGGAGGAAGGCGGCGAAGGTGAGGGTGTAGCCGTTGATGACCCATTCCAGGCCGGAGAGGCTGCCGCCGAAGTCGGCGGTGAGGGCCTTGGTCGCGACGTTGACGACGCTGACGTCGAGGATGACGACCACGAAGCCGAGGCAGGCGGCGAAGAGGGTGGGGCCGGGCCGGGCCGCGGCGACGGCCGGTTCATGACGAGTCACGTGCTCGTCCTTCCGTGAGGGTGAGGGGAAGGGAAGGAGGAAGGGAAGGAGGGAGGGAGGGGCGGGGAGGCGGCGGGACGCGGGTCCGCTCGGCCCGACGGGCGGCGCCGGAGCGGGCCGGCCGCGTAGAATGTTCGCCGCGAGACGAACACCCGAGGAGTGTACGCACGCCATCGAACACTCAGCAATCGGTGACCGGCGCGATCCGGCCACCCCCGACGGACGGAGAACCGCCATGGCGTCAGAGGACGCACCCCCCGGCCCGGGGCCGGGCCACCGGCTCCCACCGGTCCACACCGATCCGGCCCAGGTGCCGCTGGAGACGGCCCTGCTCGCGCTCGCCGACCCGGTCCGGCGCGCGCTCGTCCGGGAACTCGCCGGCTCCGGCGACTGGGAGCGCTCCTGCGGGAGCTTCGACGTCCCCGTCACCAAGGCCACCCTGAGCAGGCACTTCGCCGTGCTGCGCGACGCCGGGCTGCTGGAGCAGCGCGACGCCGGGCCCAAGCGGCTCAACCGACTGCGTCGGCCGGAGTTCGACGCGCGCTTCCCCGGCCTCCTGGAGCTGGCGCTGCGGACGGACTGACCCCGGGCGGGGTACCCGGCCGGATCAGGCGCGCGCGCAGCTCCCGGGCGACCGCCCGCACCGTCGCGGGGTCCGTCGCCGGGGTCCCGTGGGCCAGGGCGAGGGAGAGCGCCCCGCCGAAGGTCGCGGCGTGCAGGACCAGCCCGTAGTCGGCCCCGGTGCGGTTGACGACCGTGAGGAACCCGGTGACGCGGTCCGCGTGCGGGCCGAGCGCCGGATCCGTGACACCGACGTCGGTGAGGCGGATCCCGGGCGCCTCGGCCGCCTTCGCGGCCCGGGCCACGGCCCGGCGGATCTCGGCGTGCCCGCGCCGCGGCGGCCGCCACCGCGCGTCTGCCTCCCGCAGCGCCGCGCCGTACCGCCGGGCCGTCCCGGTCGTGCCGTCCGGGTGCGGCACCACCGGGACGCCGACCAGGCCGATGAAGCAGCCGACGTCCGGCAACGGCCCGGGGTAGCGCCCCCGCAGGGAGATCGCGGTCAGCAGCCGGACGTCCGCGCGGCCCGCGACCCGGGTCCAGGACTCGGCGAGCGCGGCACCCAGGAACTGATGGACCGTCACCCCCTCGGCCCGGCACCACGCACTCAGCTCCGCGGTCCGCCGCGCGGACAGCTCCAGCGGCGTGAAGTCGGCCGCGCGGTCGGCCCATCGGGCCGTCGCGTCGAACGGTACGGCCGCCGGCTCGGCCGTCCACGGCGGGGCCGCGGGAGCGGGCGCGGACGGCGGCCGGTACTCCAGCCCGTCCGCGTCCGGCGGAAGCCGGAGCACGTCCTCGAAGGGTCCCCCGCCGCGGGCGCCGGGCGCGGGTCCGCGGCCCGGTCCCGCTCGGCGGCGCCGGAGCCCCGGGGGCCGGACAGACGGTCGAGGAGCCCGCATCCGTCAGGTCGGCCGCCGTCACATGTTCTTCATGCCGTGTGCATGGTCCCGGCGCGGCTCTCCGCCCAGGATCGGCAGCACGCCCGCCCCTGTCCCGAGGAGCCGTCCGCCATGCCCAGCCGCCGTACCTTCCTGGCCGGTTCGACCGCCGCCCTCGGTCTGGCCGCCGTCACCACCACCGCCGCCGGTTCGGCGCTCGCGGCGCCGTCGGTGACGGCCCCGGACGCGGCCGAGGCCTCGGGCACCCGGCCGCCGAACTTCGTTATCGTCCTCGCCGACGACCTCGGCTACGGAGAGCTCGGCGCCTACGGCCAGAAGCTGATCACCACCTCCCGCCTGGACCGGCTCGCCGCCGAGGGGCTGCGCTTCACCGACGCCTACTCCACCGCCGCCGTCTGCGCCCCGTCACGCTGCTCTCTGCTGACCGGACTCCACACCGGCCACTCCACCGTCCGCGCCAATCCCTCCTCCGGCGGCCAGGGGTCACTCACCGCCGACGACACCACCTTCGCTGAGGTGCTCCGGGCCCGCGGTTACCGCACCGCCGTGATCGGCAAGTGGGGCTTCGGACCGGAGGCCGCCGGCCAGGACAGTCACCCCTCCGCCCGGGGCTTCGAGGAGTTCTACGGCTACATCGACCACAGCCACGCCCACCAGTACTACCCCGCGTACCTCTGGCACAACGACGTCAAGGAACCCCTCCCCGCCAACGCCGGCGGCGTGAAGGCCGTGTACGCCCCGGACCTCCTGGAGCAGCGCGCCCTGGAGTTCATCGGCGCCCACGCCTCCGATCCGTTCCTCCTGCTGCTCACCCCGAACGTGCCGCACGCCCCCAGCGACATCCCCGACTCCAGCGCGTACGCGGACCGAACCTGGACGGCCGCGAACAAGGGGCACGCGGCCCAGGTCGGCTACTTCGACTCGCTCGTCGGCAAGGTCGTCGACCGGCTCCGGGAGCTCGGCCTGGAGCAGGACACCATCGTCCTCGTCACCAGCGACAACGGCCCCCACGAGGAAGGCGGGGTCGACCCCGACCTGTTCGACGCGAACGGCCCGCTGCGCGGCTACAAGCGCAATCTCTACGAGGGCGGCGTACGCGTCCCCCTCATCGCCTGGGGCCCCGGTCGGGTCCGGCAGGGCACCAGCGACCGCCCCACGCCGCTGACCGACGTGCTCCCCACCCTGGCCGAGCTCGGCGGCGCCCCCTCCCCCACCGACGTGGACGGACTGTCGGCCGCTTCCCTGCTGGTCGGCGGCGCCGACGCGGCACGCCACGGACACCTGTACTGGTTCCGCGACGAGCGGGGCGTCACCAGCCGGGCCGACACCCAGGACGGCGGGCGTGCCACCTGGCTCGCCGAGGCGGTCCGCAGGGACGACTGGAAGGCCGTGCGCTTCGCCCCCGAGCGGGACCTCACCCTCCCCGACGAGCAGTGGCAGGTGGAGCTGTACGACCTGGCCACCGATCCCGGGGAGACCGGCAACCTCGTGGACCGGCACCCGGCGAAGGCCGCGGAGCTGGTGGCACTGATGCGCTCCTCCTGGAAGGACACGTATCCGCGCATCCCGTTCGGGGCCGGTGTGACCCTGCCCGGCCTGGCTGTCCCCGGACAGGCGTTCACCGTGACGGCCACGCTCCACAACGGCTCCTCCCGCCCGTGGACCGCGGCCGCGCTCGCTCTTCGCGCCCCTGGCGGCTGGTCCGTGACCGCCACCTCCTCGACCACCGCGGACCAGCTCGCCGTCGGCGGCCGGCTCACCGCCTCCTGGCAGGTCACCCCGCCCGCGTCCACCTCCCCCGCGACCAGGTGGACGCTCACCGCGGAGGGCAGCGCCCTCACCCCGGGCGGCCCGGTCCGCTACCCGGCCACGGGCACGGTCACGACACCGCCCCCTGCCCCGATCCGCGACGCGTACCTCTCCGACCTCACCTGGATCAGCGCAACGAACGGCTGGGGACCGGTGGAACGCGACGCCTCCAACGGCAAGAACGCCGCCGGCGACGGCCCGCTGATCTCCTTCGGCGGTACGACCTACCCGAAGGGTCTGGGCGTCCACGCGCCCAGCGACATCGCCTTCCATCTCGGCGGTGCCGCACTCCGCTTCACGTCCCTGGTCGGCATCGACGACTTCTCCGCCAGGCAGAGCAGCCTCGGCGCCACCCGGGCCAAGGTCTACGGCGACGACCGCCTGCTCCTGACGACCGCCACGCTCACGGCGGCCACCGGCCCCGTCCAGGTCGACCTGGACGTACGCGGTGTCCGCGTCCTGCGGCTGGTCGTCGAGGACGCCAACAACCGCACGTCCTTCGACCACACCTGCTGGGCCCTGGCCCACGTCACCGTGGACTGACCTTCCGCGTCCATCGCCACGCACGAGGCCGTTTCCGCACACTCGGAAACGGCCTCTTGCACGGCGGACCCCTGGTCGGACTACTCGAAGGCCGAGGCCGCCTCCTTCAGGGCGGCGGCGACCGCGTCCGGGGCGTCGGGTCCGGGCGGGCCCGGGCGGTAGGTGACGGAGCGGATGCCGCCGGTGTGACGGAAGGAGCGCCGGCGCTCGTACAGGGGCCAGGAGACCGGGGACTTGCGGTCCACTCCGACACTGATGCCCTGGAACGGGGCCATCCCGATGAGCTGGTGCACGCTGTCGGGGGCGACCCGCTCCTCGCCGTCCACCGCGACGGTGAAGCTCCAGCGCAGCCCCTCCTCGGCGGTCGCGGCGAGCACGATCTCGTGGGGGCCCGCGGCCAGGGGGCCGGCGTCGCTCTCCTGGAGCCGGCCGTACTCGTTGTAGGCGAAGGTCAGCCGGCCGTCCTCGACGTACAGGCTGTAGCCGCCGCCCTGGTCACCGTGGGAGACGAGGACGCCCTCACCGGGTTCGTCGAGCAGGACCTCGACGGTGAAGGAGCGCAGGGAGACGAGCCTCGACGAGCGGTAGCGCTCCAGCTCGGGAGTGCCGGGCAGCAGGGTGAGGGGGCGGGCGAGGCGCTGTTCGGCCGGGTTGCGGCGGGCGAGGGCGCCGCTGCCGTCCGGCAGCGGGAAGACGCCGTTGCGGCGGGCGGCCTCCTCCCACGCCTGGGACAGCTCCTTCACGAGACCGGGCCGCTCGGCCGCCAGGTCATGGATCTCGGTGGGATCGGTGCGGATGTCGTAGAGGGCCCACTCCTCGTCGTCGTACGGAGTGCCGGGGCGGTGCAGGGTGACGAGTTTGTGGCCGTCGCGGTAGTGGCTGCGGTTGCCGGTCATCTCGCAGTACTGCTCGGGGTGGGTGGAGTCGTGGGCGGGGTCGGCGAGAACGGGGGCGAAGCTGGTGCCGTCGGGCTCCTGGACCGGAACGTGCCGGCGGCGCTCCGGGCGGCCGATCCCGGCGAGTTCGAGGAGGGTGGGGGCGATGTCGGTGACGTACTGGTACTGCGGACGGATGCCGGGGGCGAGCCGGCCGCTGCGCACTCCCTCGGGCCAGGACAGGACGAAGGGGACGCGGACGCCGCCCGCGTAGGTGTGCCCCTTGTAGAGGCGGAAGGGAGTGTTGGAGGCCATGCCCCAGCCCCGCGGGTAGTGGACGAGGCTGCGCGGGCCCCCGATGAGCTCCGGGTCGCGGTCGACGTCCGGATCCCAGTCGCCGGGCAGGCCGGGGTGGTGGACGAAGCGGCTGAAGTACGAGCGGGTGCCCTCGCGCCCGCCCTCGCCTGTGCCGCCGTTGTCGGAGGTGAACACGATGACGGTGTTGTCGAGTTCACCGAGGGCGGCGAGCGTGTCGGTGAGCCGGCCGAGGTTCTGGTCGATGTTGTCGACGAGCGCCGCGTACACCTCCATGTAGCGGGCGTAGAGCCGCTGTTGTTCCTCGGTGAGCGAGTCCCACGGTGGGACGTCGAGTCCGGCCTCGGCGTTGCGCGCGGGCAGTTCGGTGCCGGGAGGGAAGAGTCCGGCGGCGAGCTGGGCGGCGAACCGGCGCTCGCGCAGGGCGTCCCAGCCGTCGTCGTAGCGGCCGCGGTGGCGGGCGATGTCCTCGGCCTTGGCCTGGAGGGGGCCGTGGACGGCGTTGTGGGCGAGGTAGAGGAGGAAGGGCTTGTCCGGGTCGTGGGCGCGCAGCGACTTCACCATGCCGATGGCCTGGTCGGTGATGTCGTCGGTGTAGTAGTAGCCGTCGGGGAACTCGTCGATGTCGAGGGGGCTGTTGTCCCGGACGAGTTGGTGCGGGTGGAAGAGGCTGGTCAGTCCTTCGAGCACGCCGTAGTACTGGTCGAAGCCCTTCTGCAGGGGCCAGTTGGCGCGGTCGTCGGCGGCGTTCGAGGCGGAGTCGCGCACGAGGTGCCACTTGCCGACGGCGTAGGTGGCGTAGCCGGCGTCGTGGAGGAGCTCGGCCAGGGTGGGGATGGAGTCGGCGATCTCCATGCCGTAGCCGGGGAAGCCGGGGTCGGAGTTGGCGACCATGGCGTAGCCGACGCGGTGCGGGTTGAGGCCGGTGAGCAGGGCGGCGCGGGCGGGTGAACACAGCGGCATGGTGTGGTAGTTGCCGAGCCGTACGCCTTCCTCGGCGAGCCGGTCGAGTACCGGGGTGGGGATCTCGGAGCCGAAGGGGCCGATGTCGCTGAAGCCCATGTCGTCGACGAGCACGACGACGATGTTGGGGGCTCCGGCGGGCGGGGTGGTGCGGGGCGGCCAGGCCGGTTCGGACTCGGCGAAGGTGCGGCCGACGCGGCCGGGGAAGCCTTCGTACGGGTCGGGGCGGGTGCCGGGGCTCATGGGTGGCGGGGTCCTTCCGTGGGGAGCGAGCGGGCGCAACGGAATCCGCCGTGGCCGGTCGAGGAGTCCGGGGTGTTGTGGGAGCGGGCGGCGACGCGGTAGCGGTTGCAGTACGAGGCGTGGCACAGGTAGGAGCCGCCGCGGACGACGCGCTCGCGTCCGTCCCGGTCCCAGCCGTCGGCGCACCATTCCCACACGTTGCCGGAGACGTTGTGGAGCCCGTACCCGTTGGGCGGGTACGCGGTGACGGGCACGGTGCCGATCGCTCCGGTCGGACGGGCGGAACGGTGGGGGAAGTCGCCGAGCCAGGTGTTGCACATCTCGCGGCCGCCGGGCGTGAGGTCGTCGCCCCAGGGGTAGCGGGCTCCGTCGAGTCCGCCCCGGGCCGCGTACTCCCATTCGGCCTCGGTGGGCAGCCGGAGTCCGGCCCAGGCGCAGTAGGCGAGGGCGTCGGAGTGGCTCACGTGCACGACGGGGTGGTCGGCGCGGTCGCCGACGTCGGAGCCGGGGCCCTCGGGGGCACGCCAGGAGGCGCCTTCGACCGCGAGCCACCAGGGGGCGGCGGCGACCCGGCCGAGGACGTGGGGCTCGGCGGCCGGGTGGAGCAGGAGGTGGAAGACGAAGGAGGAACCGTGGCGTTCTGCGTCGGTGCGGTGGCCGGTGGCGGCGGTGAAGGCGGCGAAGCGCGCGTTGGTGACGGCGGTGGTGTCGATCGCGAAGGGCGCGACGGTGACCTCCCGCACCGGTCCCTCGTGGTCGGCCGGGTAGCCCTCGCCGTGGGCGTCGCCCATCCGGAAGGTCCCGCCCGGGAGTTCGGCCATGGCGGGGGCGGGCGGGGCGGGCCGGACGGCGGGTGCGTCCAGGAGGACCGGGCCGCCCGGCACGCCGCCGGAGCAGGGCCGGCCGGGGGTGCAGCAGGCGCTCACACGGACACCGCCTCGGCGCGTACGGGCACGGGTTCGGGGACGGCGGCGAGCAGCGCCCGGGTGTAGGGGTCGCGGGGGTGCTCGCACAGCTCGTCGGCGTCGCCCTCCTCGACGATCCGGCCCTCGTGCATGACGGCGATGCGGTGGCTGACCTGGCGGACGACGGCGAGGTCGTGGGCGATGAAGACCAGGGCGAGGCCGTACTCGCGCTGGAGGTCGGCGAGGAGTCCGGTGATCTGGGCCTGGACGGAGACGTCGAGGGCGGAGACGGGTTCGTCGCAGAGAAGGACGTCGGGTCCGGGGGCGAGGGCGCGGGCGATGCCGATCCGCTGCCGCTGGGCGCCCGTTAATGCTGCCGGCAGCCCGGCGGCGGCGGCCGGGGAGGGCCCGCCGCCGCCGCGGAGGTGGGGGGA
>NZ_JBHYKM010000019.1:27324-55869 GCF_042741435.1 Streptomyces sp. NPDC058955
GCGCGGGGCGGGGGGCGGGGGGGCGGGGCGCGGGGCGCGGGGGGGGGGGGGGGGGGGGCGCCCCCGACGCGGCCGAGGAGTTCGGCGACGCGGGCGGGGCGGTCGGCGGGGGTGCCGATGCCGAAGGCGCGCAGGGGTTCGGCGACGATGTCACCGGCGGTCATGCGCGGGTCGAGCGAGGCGTAGGGGTCCTGGAAGACCATCTGGACGCGGCGGCGGACCGCCCGCAGCTCGGCGCGGCCGGGGCGGGTGACGTCGCGGCCGTCGAGGAGGACCCGGCCGGCGTCGGCGGGCTGGGCGTGGGCGAGGATCCGGGCGAGGGTCGACTTGCCGGAGCCGGACTCGCCGACGATGCCGAGGGTCTCCCCGGCCCGCAGGGTGAGGGAGACGCCGTCGAGGGCGGTGAAGCGGCGCCGGCGCGTGCCGTAGGTCTTGCGCAGTCCCTCGGCGGCGAGGACCACGGGCCCGGGCGCGGGCCGTTCGGTGCGGACCGGCGGTGGGGGCGGCGGCAGCGGGGCGGGGCTCTCGGCGGCGGGGTGGCAGGCGGCGCGGACGGTGTCGGTGAGCGCGGTGAGCCGTGGCGCGGCGGTGCGGCAGCGGTCCTCGGCGAGCGGGCAGCGGTCGGCGAAGGCGCAGCCGGCGAGCGGGAGGCGGGGGTCCGGCGGGTTGCCGGGGATGCCGGTGAGGCGGGTGCCGGAGGGGGTGGAGAGGCGGGGCACGGCGGCGAGCAGTCCGGCGGTGTAGGGGTGGCGGGGCCGGACCAGGACCTCGGCGGTGGGTCCGTCCTCGACGACGGTGCCGCCGTACAGCACGAGGACGCGCTCGCAGGTGCGGGCGACGACGCCGAGGTTGTGGGTGATGAGGACGAGGGCGGTGCCGGTGGTGCGGGTCAGCTCGCCGAGCAGGGTGAGGATCTGGTCCTGGACCGTGGCGTCGAGGGCGGTGGTGGGTTCGTCGGCGAGGAGGACGTCGGGTTCGCCGGCCAGGGCCATGGCGATGAGGATCCGCTGCCGCTGGCCGCCGGAGAACTGGTGCGGGTGGTCGTCGAGGCGCCGCTCGGGGTCGGGGATGCCGACGAGGCCGAGGAGTTCGAGGGCGCGTGCGCGGCGGGCGGCCCGGCTGCGGCCGCCGTGGGCGCGGAGCACCTCGTCGAGGTGGCGGCCGACGGTCAGGACGGGGTTGAGGGCGGTCATCGGGTCCTGGAAGACCATGCCGACGCGGGTGCCCCGGACGGCCCGCAGCTCGTCCTCGCCGGCGGTGGTGAGGTCGGTGCCGTCGAGATGGACGGAGCCGCCGGTGATCCGGCCGGTGCCGGGGAGCATGCGGAGGAGGGCGAGGGCGGTGGTGGACTTGCCGGAGCCGGACTCGCCGACGACGGCGACGGTCTCGCCGCGCCGCAGGGTGAGGGAGACGCCGCGGACGGCGTGCAGCTCGGCGCCGTCGGGGGCGGTGAAGGAGACGTGGAGGTCACGGACGTCGAGGAGCGGGGCGGTGGTCATCGGCGGATCTCCCGGTTCAGCGCCTCCGCGACGAGGGAGAGGCCGAGGACGAGCGCGGTCACGGTGACGAGGGGGCCCGCGGCGAAGTGCGGGGCCTGGGCGAGGTGGGGCATGGACTGGCTGAGGACGGCACCGAGGGTGGGTTCGGGCGGCCGGACGCCGACGCCGAGGAAGCTCATGGCTCCTTCGAGGAAGACGGCGACGGTGAGGGAGACGGCGAACTGGACGACGAGCGGGTCGGCGGCGTTGGGCAGGACGTGGCGGGTGAGGATCCGGCGGCCGGAGGTGCCGCCGACGCGGGCGGCGGTGACGTACTCGCGGCCGCGCTGGGCGAGGATGCCGGTGCGCAGGAGCCGTCCGAAGACGGGGATCTCGGCGAGGGCGATGACGAGGATCACGGGGAGCCGGCCGGGGCCGAGGACGGCGGTGACGGCGAGCGCGAGGATCAGCCCGGGGAAGGCGAGGACGAGGTCGAAGGCGCGCTGGACGGCGGTGTCGACGGCCGGGTGGACGGTGGCGGCGAGGGCGAGGAGGCAGCCGAGGACGGCGCCGAGCGGGACGGCGACGGCGATGATGCCGAGGTCGGCGCGGATGCCGTACAGCAGCCGGGAGAGCAGGTCGCGGCCGAGGTCGTCGGTGCCGAGGGGGTGGCCGGGGGTGCCGACGGGGGCGAGGGTGAGGCCGCTCTGGTCGGTGGGCGGGTGCCCGGTGAGGAGCGGGGCGAGGAGTCCGGCGAGGACGACCAGGCCGACGAGGGCGAGGCCGGTGCGGCCCCGGGCGGTGCGCAGGGCGGTGAGGTAGGGGTGGCGGGGGCGGCGTGCGGCGGCCGGCGCGGGCGGGGCGAGGGTGGTCATGGCGGCTACTCCCACCTGATCCGGGGGTCGAGCCAGGCGTGGACGAGGTCGGACAGGAGCTGGACGAGGACGAAGACGGCGACGAGGAGGAGCAGGAGGTCCTGGACGACGGGGTAGTCGCGGCGGACCAGGGCCTGCTCGGCGAGCTGGCCGAGGCCGGGCCAGGCGAAGATCGCCTCGACGAGGACGGCGCCGCCGAGGAGGTGTCCGGTCTGGATGCCGAGGAGGGTGACGACGGGCGGGAGGGCGTGCGGCAGGGCGTGGCGCCAGAGGATGCGGCGGGGGGCGATGCCGGCGGCGGTCGCGGTCCGCACGTGGTCCTCGGCGAGGGCGCGGCGGAGGCTGTCCTCCAGGTAGCGGCCGAGGACGGCGGCGCTGGGCAGGGCGAGGCAGAGGGCGGGGAGGAGGAGGTACTGGATGCCGAGGTCGGGTGCGGTGAGGAGGGGGACGCGGCCGCCCGCCGGGAGGACGCCGAGGACGACGGCGAAGAGGAGGACGAGGAGGACGCCGCTGACGTACGGGGGGACGGCGAGGGCGGCGGTGGTGGCGGAGCGGACGGCGGCGCGGAGCCAGGGGCGGCGGGCGGTGGCGCCGAGGACACCGAGGGTGCCGCCGATGAGAACCGCGAAGAGCAGGGCGCCGAGGGTGAGTTCGACGGTGGCGCCGAGTCCGTCGGCGATGAGGTCGGCGGTCTCGCCGCCGATGACGTAGGAGGGGCCGAGGTCGCCGGTGAGCAGTCCGCCGATCCAGTGGAGGTACTGGGCGGGCAGGGGGTCGTCGAGGCCGAGGCGGTCGCGGATGGCGGCCTGGACCTCGGGACCGGCGTCGGGACCGGCGAGGACGGCGGCGGGGTCGCCGGGGACGAGCCGCAGGACGCCGAAGGCGAGGACGGAGGCGGCGGCGAGCACGAGGAGGGCGGAGGGGAGTCTCCGCAGCAGGTATCCGCGCACGTCAGCCCGCCAGGTAGGCGTCGTCGAGGTTGAGGTAGGAGAACTTGTTGAGGGTGGCGCCGTGCAGCTTCTTGGAGGCGACCTGGACGCTGCCGCGGATGGCGAGGTCGATGATGAAGGCCTCGTCGAGGAGGGTGTCGGTGATCCGCTGCCGCAGGGCGTTGGCCTCGGCGCCGGTGGCCCGGCTGGTCCAGGCCTCGCGGACGATCCGGGTGTACTCCTCCGAGCGGAAGCGGGAGGTGTTCTTGGCCGCGTTGAAGGGGTAGGCGCTGACCGCCAGGGTGGAGGGCCGGACCTGGGCGAAGCTGTGGCCCATGGCCCACAGGGCGGGCATGGACTGGGAGATGAGCTTCTTCTGGGCGGTGGCCGGGTCGGTGGGCTCCAGGGTGACGTGGACGCCGACCTGCTTGAGGTCGTACTGGATCGCCTCGGCGAGCGCGGTCTCGCCGGGCAGGTTGACGTGGAGGAGGGGGAGGTCGAGCCGGGTGTGGCCGGCGGACCTCAGCAGCTCGCGGGCCTTGCCCGGGTCGTGCCGGTAGTGGGTGCGGCCCGCTTCGGTGAAGGCGGGCGAGGACTTGGGCCAGGGGGTGGCGGAGGCGAGGCCGTAGCCGCCGAGGACCTGCTTCAGGATCCGCTCGCGGTCGACGGCCCAGGCGAGGGCCTGGCGGACGGTCTTGTCGTCGAGCGGGGCGATCGAGGTGTTGACGCCGAGGTAGGAGGCGCCGCCTCCGGTGGCGTACTCGCTGACGACGAGGTCGGGGACGCCGGCGACGGTGGCGAGGTTCCGGCCGGGGACGGAGTAGGAGAGCTGGGACTGGCCGGTGCGCAGCGAGGAGATGAGGGCGTCGGCCTGCGGGACGACGCGTATCTCGACGCCGTCGAGGTAGGGGCGGCCGGGCTGCCAGTACTTCTCGTGGCGCTTGAGGCTGAGTCCCGCGCCGGGGCTCCACCGGGTGAGGGCGAAGGGTCCGGTGCCGTTGAGCCGCTTGCCGGCGAAGGCCTCTTCGACGCTGTTCCGATCGGTGATGATCATGAACTCGAAGAGGTCGAAGAGGTTGTCGACGGGGTGGGCGAGCTTGAGGACCAGCTCGTGGTCGCCGCGCTTCTCGAAGCCGGTCACCGCCGCGGCGGTGGCCCTCAACTGGGCGGCTCGCACCGGGTTCTGAAGGTTCTTCACGGCGAAGATCACGTCGTCGGCGGTGAAGGGGCGGCCGTCGTGGAAGACGACGCCGGTGCGGAGCTTGAGGGTGAGGGCGCGGCCGTCCGCCGCGTACTCCCAGGAGGTGGCCAGCTCGGGCTGGGGTTCGAGCCGGTCGTCGTAGCGGGTGAGGGTGTTGTAGATCAGCCGCTGCTGGAGGGACTGGTTGCTCTGGGCGAAGAGCAGGCTCGGGGTGAAGTCCGAGTTGACGGCGACGCTGAGGGTGCCGCCGCGCCTCGGCCCGGCGGCGCCGGCGGCCGCGGGGGCGGCGGACTCCTCGACGGCCGAGCGGCAGCCGGTGAGCCCCAGACCGAGGAGCAGGGTGCCGCCGCCGGCGGCGCGCAGGGTGGTGCGCCGGGAGAGGGCGGTGGGCGCGGAGGGGTACAGCTCGGTCATCGATGCCTGCCTGGTGGAGGTCGGGTTCGCTCGGCGGAGAGGGTTTCTTCCGCTGCGAGAGGAACGCGGGCGAAGATGCGCGTCCGGGACGGAGGGCGCGGAAGCGCGGAGGTGCGGGGATGCGCCGGCCGCGGCGCGGGCCGGGGCCGGGAGGGACGTACGAGCCGGGTGCGGCGGCCGGTCGCACGGAGGGCGGGACCGGTCGGCGCTACGGGCGGAGGCCCTGGTCGGCGGGGGTACGGCGAGGGGCGCGGGGGACGGTCCGCGCCGGAGGGTCAGACGCGGACGGCACAGACCGCGCTGGCGAGCCGACAGAGGTCGACGTGCCTGCGGGAGCAGAGGCGCAAGTCCGGATTCACGGGAGCAATATGGCAGCGGCCGGGAGAGCCGGTCAACCGACTGTTCCCGCATGATGAGACGGCCTCAGGTGAACACCCCTTCGGGGCGCAGCTCTTCGAGGGTCTCCAGAGGCCTCCTGAACAGGTGGTTCAGCAGAACGGTGCCCGCCGCGACGGGAAGTGTGGCCGGTCCGGCATGTGGACTGACGATCCGTTCGGGGTCGTCGCAGACGTGCGAGAGGTCGACCGCGGCCCCCCGGATCTCCTCCAGGTACTCCGGTTCGAGGACGCTCGCCTGCTCGGTGACGACGACGAGGTCGGGGTTGAGCACGTCCAGGAGGAGGGCGAGGGCCCGGCCCACCGCCCGGGCCCTCTCGCGCAGCAGGCGGTCGGCCCGCCGGTCCCCGGCCGCGGCGGCGTCGACGACGAGCGAGGTGTCGGCCTCGGGCACGATGCCGCGGCGCATCGCGGTCAGCGCGAGCGCGGTGTTGGAGGCGGTCGCCTCCAGGCAGCCCGAACGGCCGCACGGGCAGGGCGCGGTGGAGTCCGGTACGGGCAGGTGGGCGACGTCCCCCGCGGCTCCCCCGGGCCCCTGGTGGACGACCCCGGCGAGGCCGACGGCGGCGTCCACGACGTTGCCCACGAAGAGGTGCAGCAGGCCGCGGCGGGCGGCGGGCCGGCCGAAGAGGATCTCGGACCGGGCGATGGCGCGGGCGTGGTTGTCGAGCCGGACCGCCGGACCGCCCAGGGCCCGGGAGAGTTCGGCGGCGAAGGGCCGGTGGCGCCAGCCGAGCGCGTCGTGCCGGACGACGACGCCGGTCGCCGGGTCGACCCGGCCGCCGATCGCGGCCCCGACCCCGAGCAGCGGCCGGCCCGCGGTGTGCCGGTCCAGGAAGGCGCGCAGTTCGGCGCCGACCTCCGCCGGGAGCCGCTCGGGCGCGAAGGGCGCGTGCGGGTGCTGGTGGCGGGCGAGGACCCGGCCGCGCAGGTCGACCAGGGCGAACGTGGAGGCGGGCACCCCGAGATGGACGCCGGCCACGACCGGACCGCCGACGGCGCCGATGTGCAGGTCGACGGGGATGCGGGGCCGGCCGACTCCCCCGTCGCCGGAGGCTTCCGGCAGTTCGCGCAGCAGCCCGAGCCGGGTCAGGTCGGTGGCCTGGCGGGAGACGGCGGCCGGGCTGAGGCCGGAGAGCCGGGCGACGGCGCCGCGGGAGACCGGGCCGTGGTCGAGGACAGTGCGCAGCACGGTGGCGGCGTTCGCCTCGCGCCTTCCGTCGCCCGCCATCCGGGAGCCCTGGGGCGTACTGGTCATCTCTGCCTCTCTGTTGCGGGGACGTGAATTCCCCGGCCACCGGTGCGCGAGGCCGGGCAGCCTGCCCGCGCTCGCCCGGGCGGCGCTGTCTCCGGGGGTGGCGTGCCAGGTCAGCGGCGGTTCCCGAGGGCCGGGGCGCGGACCGGGGAGGCGCCGATTCAACCACCGCGGGGGCGGGCCGGGGCAGGGGGACGGTGCTTGACGCGGCGCCGGGGGCGTTGCCAGTCTCCTGGACATGTTCGCGACCACCTCCTGTCCGGCCGTCACCGGCGCCTGACCCTCGCGACCCTTCCGGGGCCGGCGCACCGCTCCGCGAGCACCGCCGCGCCCCCGTTCTCCGCACGGCCCCGCTCCGGCCGCCCTCGGCGTCGCCTCCTGCTGCCGGGCCTTCCCGCACCGTCATTACTTCCGCTCCGAGATTAATTGCCCTCCGGGCCTCCGGCGGACCCCCGCCCGAAAGGAAAACCCCATGTCGACCGCGACCACCACCTCCCTCACCGTGCAGAAGCTCGGCGGCCGTCTCGGCGCCGTCATCTCCGGCGTCCACCTCGGCGGCGACCTCGCCCCGGAGACCGTCGCCGGGATCCGCGCCGCCCTCCTGGCCCACAAGGTCGTCTTCTTCCGCGGCCAGGACCACCTCGACGAGGACTCCCACGAGGCCTTCGGCCGGCTCCTCGGCACGCCGGTCGCGCACCCCACGGTGCCGTCCGCCGACGGGCGCTACTCCTTCCCGATCGACTCCGACTACGGCGGCCGCGCCAACCAGTGGCACACCGACGTCACCTTCGTCCCCGCCTACCCGGCCTTCTCCATCCTGCGGGCCGTGGTCGTCCCGCCGTACGGCGGCAACACCCTGTGGGCCAACACCGCCACCGCGTACGAGAACCTGCCCGAGCCGCTGCGGCGGCTCGCCGACGGCCTGCGGGCCGTCCACTCCAACGCGTACGACTACGCGGCGCTGCGCCCCGACGCCGTGCCGGAGCAGCTCGCCCGCTTCCGGGACGTCTTCGCGTCGACGAAGTTCCTCACCGAGCACCCGGTCGTCCGTGTCCACCCGGAGACCGGCGAACGCACCCTCCTGCTCGGGAACTTCGTGCAGCGGATCAGCGGGCTGACCGGCGCCGACTCCCGCGCCCTGGTCGACCTCTTCCAGGCGCACGTGGAGCGGCCGGAGAACACGGTCCGCTGGCAGTGGCAGACCGGCGACGTGGCGATCTGGGACAACCGCGCCACCCAGCACTACGGCGTGGACGACTCCGACGACCACGACCGCAAGCTGCGCCGGGTCACCATCGACGGAGACGTCCCCGTCGGCGTGGACGGCCGCTCCTCGACCCTCCTGGCCCCCGAGTCGGTGCCCGATCCCGCGTTCGGCATCGCCTCCGGCGCCTCGGCGAACGGAACGGTCGCCTGATCCCCGAGCAGGGAGTGGCCGAGACCCGCGGCCACCCCCTGCCGGGCGTGCTCGGAACCGGCTCCGGTTCCCCGGTCCGCACGACCAACGTGACCGCCGGCAGCGTGCTGGGCACGGCCGGATCACTCACCTCATCAGCCACAGGCCGTCATGCTGACACCGCAGCAGGCGGAGCGGCGGTCCCGCTCGCCAGGACCCGGTGGGCGTCACGCCGTACGGGCGAGCAGCGGGTCCCAGCCCGAGGCCTCTTCGACGGTGGCCGGCTGAGGGCCGAGAGGCGAGCCGGCAGCGCCACGACCCTGCCCAGCTCGTCCTCGCTCGACGTCACCGGTCACCCGCCAGGTCGAGATCACGCTCGGACGCATCGACAGGAGTCGACGCCTGCTTCGGCCGGCGCCACGGACGGGCGATCGGCTGAGACACCCCACGCCACCAAGCATCCGCGGGCAGCTTTCCCGCCGGCTCGAACGGCTCGCCGGGGCGGGGCAGCGCCACCGCCTGCCCGGCACCCTCGGCCGCGTCCTTCGTCCACTCACCCGGTTCCGCCCACGCGTGCGGGGCCAGGTTGAAGGTGGCCCAGTGGATCGGCAGCAGGACGCCGCCGGGGCGGCCGCCCTGGAGGTCGAGGTGGGCCCTGAGGCCCTCGGCGGGGGTCATGTGGATGTCGGGCCAGAACTCGGAGTAGGCGCCGATCTGGATCATCGTCACGTCGAAGGGGCCGTGGGCCGCGCCGATGTCCTCGAAGCCCTGGAAGTAGCCGGTGTCGCCGCTGTGGAAGATCCGGTGGTGCGGGCCGCGGACCGACCAGGAGGCCCAGAGGGTGTGCTGCTGGTTGCGGATCGCGCGGCCGCAGAAGTGGCGGGCCGGGGTGGCGGTGAGCGTGACGTCGCCGACCTCGGTGGACTCGTGCCAGTCCAGCTCGCGCAGGCGGGAGGCGGCGACGCCCCAGTGCTCCAGGTGGGCGCCGACGCCGAGCGGGACGGCGAAGACGGTGTCCGTGCCCGCCAGCGCCTTGATCGTCGGCAGGTCGAGGTGGTCGTAGTGGTCGTGGGAGATCACCACGACGTCGACCGGGCCGAGCGCAGCCAGCGGCGCGGGCGCCGGGTGGAGCCGGCGGGGGCCGACGAAGGCGAAGGGCGAGCAGCGCTCTCCCCAGACCGGGTCGAAGAGGATCCGTACGCCGTCGATCTCGGCGAGCACGCTGGAGTGGCCCAGCCAGGTGATCCGCAGGCCGGTGGCGGCGGGGCGGGCGAGGTCCGCGACGGTCGTCGGGTGGACGGGGATCACGCCGGCCGGGGCCCGGCGGGCCCGCGCCTCCCTCTCGAAGTAGGTCTTCATCAGGTCCACCGTGGAACCCGAGGGGCCGCGGCGGGCCTCCACGGGGTTCTGGAAGACGCCGTCGGCGAAGTGCGGCGAGCGGCGGATGCGGGCCAGCCGCTCCCCCGTGGGCTCGGCGCCGAAGGACTCGGGCCGCAGGGCGCGCAGCCGGGCCCGCAGCGGACGGTCGGAGCCGGTACCGGTCACAGGTCCTCCTGATCGATGGGGGTCGTTCCATTATGGGCGGCCGGGCCGGGGACGGGCAGGGCCTGTCGGTCATACTGAACCGACGTTCAGTAACCCGGCCCCGAGGAGTCCCATGACCGCCGCCCCGCTGCTCTCCCTCACCTGGACCGACCACGTCACCGGCCGCCGCGGCCATCTGGTCGTCGACCGGCTGGTCAGGGGCGTCGCCAGCGGCGGCCTGCGGATGCGGGAGGGGTGCACCGCCGAGGAGGTCGCCGGGCTCGCCCGGGGGATGACCATGAAGGAGGCGCTGCACTACGACCCGTCCGCGCGGTACGTGCCGCTGGGCGGCGCCAAGGGCGGCATCGACTGCGATCCGCGCTCCCCCGAGGCGTACGGCGTGCTGGTCCGCTACCTGCGGGCGATGCGGCCGTACGTGGAGCGGTTCTGGACCACCGGGGAGGACCTGGGGCTCAGCCAGGAGACGGTGGACCGGGCGGTGGCCGAGGCCGGGCTCGACTCCTCGGTGCAGGCCGTCTTCCCGCTCCTGGAGGACGAGGCGGCGGCCCGGAAGCGGCTCGCGGACGCCTTCGCCGTCGAGGTCGACGGCATCGGCCTGGACGCGCTGGTCGGCGGGCTCGGGGTGGCCGAGTCGGTGCTGGTCGCGCTGGACCGGGCCGGGCGGCCGCACGCGGGCACCCGGGTCTCCGTGCAGGGCTTCGGCACCATGGGCGCGGCGACCGCCCGGTTCCTCGCCCGGGCCGGGCTGACGGTGGTCGCGGTCGCCGATGTGCGCGGCACCGTCGTGAACCCCGGCGGGCTCGACGTGGAGGCGCTGATCGCGGCCCGGGACGGGCACGGCACCGTGGACCGGGCGGCGCTGCGCCCCGGCGACCGGGAGGAGCCGGGGGACGCCTGGCTCGCGGTCGACGCGGAGGTGCTGGTGCCGGCCGCCGTCTCGTACGCGATCGACGCCGGGAACCAGGAGCGGATCGGCGCCCGCTGGATCGCCGAGGCGGCGAACATGCCGGTGCTCCCGGACGCCGAGGCGGCCCTCGCCGCGCGCGGGGTGACGGTGCTGCCGGACGTGGTGGTCAACTCCTGCACCAACGCCTGGTGGTGGTGGACGCTCTTCGGCGACGTCGAGGCCGACGCGGACCAGGCGTTCGCGCGGGTGCGGAGCGCGATGCGGGCCCTCACGGGCGCGGTGCTCGACCGGGCCGAGGCCGACGGCGTGCTCCCCCGCACGGCGGCGCACGCCCTGGTGGCGGAGCGGCTGCCGGTGATCGCGGAGCGCTACGGCTGGTACTGAGCGGGCGCGCTGCCGGGCCCCGGACGGTGACGATCATGACTCCGTCATGTGCTGTGTAGGCTGCCCGACGTGGCGAGAGTGCGGTTGAGCGTGGCCGAGCGGCGCGAGGAGCTGCTGCGGGCCGCCGTCGAGCAGATCGAGGCCCGGGGCGCCGCCGCCGTCCGGATCGCCGACGTGGCCGCCGCCCTCGGCGTGAGCAACGCGCTGGTGCTCTACCACTTCTCCACCAAGGAACAGCTGGTCGCCGCGGCCTTCGCCCACGCGGCGGAGGGCGACCTCGCGCAGCTGCGCCGGATCCTCGGCCGCCGCGCCACGGCGGAGCGGCGGCTGCGTGCCGCCGTCCGCTGGTACGCCCCGACCGGGCAGGCCAAGGGCTGGCGGCTGTGGATCGAGGCGTGGGCGGCCGGGCTGCGCGACCCGGAGCTGCGCCGGGTCGCGGTCACCCTCGACCGGGCGTGGAAGGCGGCGCTGACCTCGGTCATCGAGGACGGGGTCGCCGCCGGGGAGTTCCCCTGCCCCGATCCGGCCGGTGCCGCCTGGCGGCTCACCGCCTATCTGGACGGCCTCGCCGTCCAGACGACGGTCTACGCGGGCGGCGGCCTCTCCCGGTCGGCGATGCTCCGGTGGGCGGACGAGGCGCTCGCCCGCGAGCTGGGCCTCCCGGCGCCCCTCCGGTCTCAGAGCAGTTCGTAGACCGCCGAGACGGTGACCTGCTCCTCGATCTCGCCGGGGGCGAGCGGCACGCTCGGCTCGTCGGCCGGCATGGACGGCAGCGCCCCGTGGCCGGGCCGCAGCGAGTCGCCCTCGCTGAGCGAGACCAGCCGGCCGAGGCGGTGGCCGCTCAGCCGGGCGTGCTGGGACGCCTTCTCGTACGCGTCCTTGTAGGCGGCCTCGCGGGCCTTGGCGCGCAGCTCCTTCGGGTCGGCCACGTCGAAGACGACGCCGTTCACCCGGCCGGCGTCCCCGGTGGCGTCGTTGACGGCCCCGATGACCTGGCCGGCCCGGTCGAGCTGCCGGACCTTCACGGAGAAGGTCTGGCTCGCCTGATAGCCGGTGACCTTGGACTCGCCGCCGGGGCTCTGGGCGTAGACGGGGGTGAGGGCGAGGCTGTCGGTGCGGATGTCCCGGTCCTCGATGCCCTCCTTGCGGAGCACCGCGAGCAGCGCCTCGGCGGCGGTGGTCTGCGCCGCCATGGCCTCCTTCGCCGTCGCCTTGGTGACCTCCACGCCCACGGAGAGGATCGCCAGGTCGGGGGCGGCGGACGCGCTGCCGCTGCCCGTGACGGTGACCGTCGCCGGGGCCTCGGACCGGGCGGCGGCCGCGTGCGGCGCGGAGCGCTCGGGCGCGGCGGCCAGGGCGGGCGCGGCGGCGCCGAGCAGGAGCCCGCCGAGGACGGCGGTGGCGGCGAGCAGCCGGGCGGCGCGGACGCGGCGGTCCGGGAGGGCGGTCACGGAGCGGTGCGGCACGGGCGGTCCCTTCGACGGGTGGGTGCCGGTGGCTCCGGCGGGCACATCCCAGCACCCGGGGCCGCCGCCTCCCGGGCGCCACTCCTGACCGGCGCCGCCCTTCACCTCTCCGTACCAGCGCCCGGCCGGTTCAGGTCTGGACGTGCGGCTCGTACGCCTCCGCCCCGAGGCCGAAGGTCCAGGCGACGCCCTCGCGGGCGGTCCGGGTGGTGGGCGGCACGCGGAGCCAGTAGGTGCGGTGGCTGCCGTCCGGTTCGGGCGTCGAGTTCACCACCTCCACCATGACGACGTCCTCGTCGTCGACCAGCTCGATCCGCCAGAGCGCGCCCGCCTCGTCGCGCCCCTCGGGGCGGGCCCCGGAGTCGGCCAGATAGCGCTCGTAGCCGTAGAACTCCAGCATCACGCGGCGGAGTTCGGCGTTCTCCTCCGCGCGGATCCGCTCCGGGTCGAGGTCCACGAGCCCGGCGAGGAAGCCGGGCGTGACCGGCATGCCGCGCCAGGCGTGCAGGGCGAAGCCGTCCCGGTGGGCGAGGGCGGGGCCGTCGCCGCGGTCGAGCCGGCCGGCCTCGTCCCGGTGCAGTTCGACCGGCCGCTCGCAGACGACGGCGACCTTCTCGTACGGCCACCACCAGCCGGCCTGCGCGGCGACGGCGGCGAGCCCGGCGAGCCGGGTCCCGTGTCCGTCGAAGGCGGCGAGCCAGGCGGCGTCCTGCTGGCCGAGCACCGCGTCGTACAGCAGCTCGCGGCCGGCGAGTCCGGTGAGCGCGCCGGGCTCCTCCCGGTCCCCGAGGACGTCCAGGACCCCGGCCCTGACCCGCTCGGCGAGCGCCCGCGTCGGCTCCCAGAGCCGGGCGCCGGTGGCCTGCCAGTGCGCCGTCCAGCCGGCCGGGCCGAGCGCGTCGTGGAGGCGACGCCGCTCCTCCGCCCAGGGCAGGGTCCGCACCTCCTCGCGCACCGAGCGTCCGCGGTCGGCGAGCCCCGCGACCAGCTCGACCCCGGCGAGCGGCGAGTCCGCCCAGACCACCCGCTCCGGCGCGGGCAGTCCTGCGGCGGAATAGGCCAGCCGGACGCCGTCCTCGGCGGCGGTCCGGTCGGCGGGCCCGGTGGCGGCCGCGACGGCCCGCCACTTCTCGTACGCGTCGCCGTCGTTCATCGTTCCGTCCCCCACGTCGTCCTCCGCTTCCTCGTCCTCAGTCCGCCACGATCCGGTACGCGCCCGGCACGTACTCCCGCTGCCGCACCACCCGGTACCAGCCCTTCGGCAGCGCGATCGGCGCGTGCTCCTCGTGCACGAGCCGCCCGCCCTCGGGCAGTTCGAGCAGGAACGGGCCGTACGGCCCCGGCTCCCGCACCAGCCGGCCGGGCCCCGGTATCGCGTGGGCGTGTCCGGTGACCTCGCCGAAGGCGAGCACGAGCCGCCCCCGGCCGTCCCTCGGCTCGCCCCGCACCTCCTTCGCCCGGGCGGGCACGGCCCGCTCGTCGACGGGCACGATCAGCACGTCCCCCTGCCGGTACATGGCTCTCCCCTTTCCCGTCCGGAACCCGGTGCCCGAACACGAGAACGACGCTAGAGGCCGCCACTGACAACGCGTCCGGTCCGGCACCCGCCGCCCCCGGCTGTCGGTGGGACTTGGTAGAACTCTTGCCGTCAGTCCGTACACCCGTCCGTCGTCTGGAGCACCGTCATGACCATTGGGGCCTACCTGGAGGAGTTCCACGGCCTCCCCGTCTTCGACTTCGCGGACGCCTCGGCGGGCGACGCCCTCCCCGACGCCGCGGCCGTGGCGTGGCGGGTGTCCGGCGCGACCTACCGCGAGGAGGACGACCCGTTGTGGGACGGGCTCTTCGAGGACTTCCTGAAGACCGTCGACACCTCCCGGGTCCGCGCGATCGTCATCGGCGGCTGGGAGGACGCGTACGACACCTCCTCGGCCGCCATCGTCACCGCGCTCATCGCCGCGAACGACCGGCTGACCGCCCTGGAGGCGGTCTTCCTCGGCGACATGACCGTCGAGGACTGCGAGATCTCCTGGATCGCCCAGTCCGACGTGACGCCGCTGCTCGCCGCCTACCCGGCGCTGCGGGAGCTCGGGGTGCGCGGCGGCAGCCGGCTGGCCTTCCCGTCGGTGCGCCACACCGGCCTGGAGACCCTGGTCGTGGAGACCGGCGGGCTCCGCGCCGAGGTGGTGCGCGGCATCGCCGGCAGCGACCTGCCGGCCCTGGAGCGCCTCGAACTGTGGCTCGGCACCGACGAGTACGGCGGCGACTCCTCCCCCGCCGACCTGGCGCCGCTGCTCTCCGGCGAGGCGTTCCCGGCCCTGCGCAGCCTGGGGCTGTGCAACAGCGTCATCGAGGACCAAGTGGCCGCGGCCGTGGCGAGCGCCCCGGTCGTCGCCCGCCTCGACCGGCTCGACCTCAGCATGGGCGTGCTCACCGACGAGGGCGCGGCCGCGCTCCTCGACGGCCAGCCGCTCACCCATCTGCGGGAGCTGGACCTGAGCCACCACTACCTCTCCGAGGCGATGCAGGGGCGGCTGACGGCCGCGCTCGCCCCGCACGGGGTGCGGGTCGTCCTGGACGACGCCCAGCAGGGCGAGGACGACGGCGACGGGGACGTCTGGCGCTACGTGGCCGTCGCCGAATGACCGCCGGTCCGCGCCTCGTCGTCGTCGGCGACCCGGCGGGGCGGCGCGTCGCGTTCTTCCAGGACGCGCTGCGCGCCGCCGGGCTGCCCGGGGCGCGGGCCGTCGGCTGGCTCGACGTGCTGCGCGGCCGGGCCCGCCTCGCGGCGGGCGAGGCCGTCCGCGTCGACTCGCCCGGGGAGGTCCCCGAGGTGGACCGGCTGCTGCGCGACACCGACGACCCGGCCCGGGTCGAGGGCGGCCGGCTCTGGTACGAGCGGTTCACCGCCGCCGTCACCGGACTCGCGGCCGAGGCCGGGCGGGCCGGCGCGGTGCTGGTGGACGATCCGGCGGAGACGGCGGTCCTCTTCGACAAGCGGCTCACCCACGGCCGGCTCGCCGCCGCCGGGGTGCCCGTGCCGGCCTCGCCGACCTCGGGCCCCGGCGGGGCGCCGGTGCGCGGCTGGGACGATCTGGTCGCGCTGATGGCCTCGGCCGGGCTGCGCCGGGTCTTCGTGAAGCCGGCCCACGGCTCCTCCGCCTCCGGGGTCCTCGCCCTGGAGACGGCCGGCCCGGACCGGGTGCAGGCGACCACCTCGGTCGAGCGGGACGGGGCCGGACGGCTCTTCAACTCGCTGCGGGTGCGGCGCTACACGGGGGCGCGGGAGGTCGGCTCCCTGGTCGACGCGCTCGCCCCGGACGGGCTGCACGTGGAGCGCTGGCTGCCGAAGGCGGTCCAGGGCGGCCGGGCCGCCGACCTGCGGGTGGTGGTCACCGGCGGGCGCGCCACCCACGCGGTGGTCCGCACCAGCCGCTCCCCGCTGACCAATCTGCACCTCGGCGGCGCCCGCGGCGACCTGGCCGCCGCGCGGACGGCGATCGCCGCCGCCGGCGGGCGCTGGGAGGACGCCCTCGCCGTGTGCGAGCGGGCGGCGGCGGCCTTCCCCGGCACCCGGTGCGTCGGGGTGGACCTGCTGCCGGGCGCCGGCTGGCGGCGCTTCGCGGTCGGCGAGGTCAATGCCTTCGGCGACCTGCTGCCCGGCCTCACCGGCCTCCCCGGCAGCGGCGCGGAGGGCCTGGACACGTACGGTGCCCAGGTCGCCGACCTGCTGCGCACCTTCGGGACTCCGACATCCGGCACCAGCACCAGCACCAGCACCAGCACCAGCACCACAGGAACGAGCACCGCCCCGTGAACCAGCCCGACATGAACGAGATCGTCGGCAGCCACGACCTGCTTCTGGTCACCCTGGACACCCTCCGGTACGACGTGGCGGCCGAGCTGGCCGCCGCCGGCCGCATCCCGAACCTGGCGCGTCACCTCCCGGACGGCCGCTGGGAGCGGCGGCACGCCCCCGGCAGCTTCACCTACGCCTCCCACCAGGCGATCTTCGCCGGTTTCCTGCCGACCCCGGCCGCGCCGGGACCGCATCCGCGGCTCTTCGCGGCCCGGTTCGCGGGCAGCGAGACCACCGCGGACGGCACCTATGTGTACGACGCCCCCGACCTGGTCTCGGCGCTGGCCGCCGACGGCTACCGGACGGTGTGCGTGGGCGGCGTCGGGTTCTTCAACAAGCAGCCGCCGCTCGGATCGGTGCTGCCCGGGCTCTTCCAGGAGAGCCACTGGGAGCCGTCCTTCGGGGTGGCGTCGCCGACCTCGTTCGAGGCGCAGGTGGCCCGGGCGGAGGAGGTGGTGGCCGCGCTCCCGGCGGACCGCCGGCTCTTCCTCTTCGTGAACGTGGCGGCGCTGCACCAGCCCAACTGGTTCCACGCGCCGGGCGCGAGCCGCGAGGCCGGCGACACCCGGGCCACCCACGCGGCGGCGCTGGAGTACGTGGACCGGCACATCGGGCGGCTGTTCGCCGCGATGTCCTCCCGCCGCCGCTGCTTCGCGATCGTCTGCTCGGACCACGGCACGGCCTACGGCGACGACGGGTTCACGGGCCACCGGCTCGGCCACGAGGTGGTGTGGACGGTGCCGTACGCGCAGTTCACGCTGGCCGGTCCCCGGGAAGGAGCCGCCGCGTGACCGGCGCCGCGCACCCGCGTCCGTACCGCTCGTACGTCTACGCCTACCCGCACAAGACGGCGTACCGGCCGCTGCCCGAGCGGCCGGAGCTGGCCGCCCTCTGGGCGGACGAGCCGAAGGACGCCCTCTCCCTCTACGCGCACATCCCCTTCTGCGAGGTCCGCTGCGGCTTCTGCAACCTCTTCACCCGGATCGGCGCCCCGGACGAGCTGACGACCCGCTATCTCGACGCGCTCGACCGGCAGGCCGCGGCGGTCCGGGAGGCGCTGGGCGACGCGGCGCCGGTGCGGTTCGCGACGGCGGCGTTCGGCGGCGGCACCCCCACCTTCCTGACCGCCGCCGAGCTGGAGCGGCTCTGCGACATCGCCGAGCACCGGATGGGCGCGGACCTGCGGGCGGTGCCGCTCTCCGTCGAGACCTCGCCGGCCACCGCCACGGCCGACCGGCTCGCGGTCCTCGCCGCGCGCGGCGCGACCCGGCTGAGCATCGGCGTGCAGAGCTTCGTGGACGCCGAGGCGCGGGCGGCGGTCCGGCCGCAGCGCCGCGCGGACGTGGAGGCGGCGCTCGGCCGGATCCGGGACGCCGGGGTGCCGGTGCTCAACATCGACCTCATCTACGGGATCGACGGGCAGACCGAGGAGTCCTGGCGGTACTCGCTGGACGCGGCGCTCGCCTGGCGGCCCGAGGAGCTGTACCTGTACCCGCTGTACGTGCGCCCGCTGACCGGGCTCGGCCGCTCGGCCCCGGCCGAGTCGGACCGGGAGTGGGACGAGCGGCGGCTGCGGCTCTACCGGCGGGGCCGGGACCACCTCCTCGCGCAGGGCTACGAGCAGGTGTCGATGCGGATGTTCCGGCGGGCGGACGCGGGCCCGGCCGGGCCGGACGACTACGCCTGCCAGACGGACGGCATGATCGGTCTGGGCTGCGGCGCCCGCTCCTACACCGCCTCGTTGCACTACTCCTTCGACTACGCGGTGGACATGCGGGAGATCCGGTCGATCATCGACGCCTACACGGAGACCGCGGACTTCTCCCGGGCCGAGGTGGGCCGGTGGGTGGACGCGGGCGAGGCGCGCCGCCGCCACCTCCTCCAGTCGCTGCTCCAGGCGGAGGGCATGGAGCTCGCCGGGTACGAGAAGCGGTTCGGGTCGGGCGTGCACGAGGACTTCGGCCCGGAGCTGGAGCGGTTCGCCGGGTACGGCTGGCTGGACGGGTCGGCGCCGGACGGGCTGCTGCGGCTTTCGCCGGAGGGTCTCGCGCACTCGGACGGCCTCGGCCCCGAGCTGTTCTCCCCCGCCGTACGGGCCGCGATGGCCGCCTACGAGCCGAAGTAGGCGCGGCCGTGGAACTGACGCTGCTGTACCGGGGGCCGCTCGCCTCCTGCGACTACGACTGCCCGTACTGCCCGTTCGCCAAGCGGCGCGACAGCCCGGAGACGCTGCGGGCGGACCGGGCGGCGCTGGAGCGGTTCACCGGCTGGGCGGCCGGGCAGGACGGGGACCGGCTGCGGATCCTCTTCACCCCGTGGGGCGAGGGGCTGGTCCGCTCCTGGTACCGGCGGGCCATGGTGGAGCTGTCGCGGCTGCCGCAGGTGGAGCGGGTGGCCATCCAGACCAATCTGAGCTGCCGGACCTCGTGGCTCGACGGGGCCGACCTCGGCACGCTGGCCCTGTGGTGCACGTACCACCCGGGCCAGACCCCGTACGACCGCTTCCTCGGCAAGGCGCTCGACCTGGCGGCCCGCGGCGTGCGGTTCAGCGTGGGCGTCGTCGGCCTGCCCGAGCACCACGCGGAGGCGCTGCGGCTGCGGGCGGCGCTGCCGGACCACGTCTACCTGTGGGTGAACGCGGCCGAGGGGCACGCGTACACCGACGCGGAGGCGGCGGCGTGGACGGGGATCGACCCGCTCTTCCCGTACAGCCGGCATCCGCACCGCTCGGCGGGGCTGCCCTGCAGGACCGGCGAGTCGGTGGTGTCGGTGGACGGCGCCGGGACGGTGCGGCGCTGCCACTTCGTCCCGGCGGAGCTGGGCAATCTGTACGACGGCTCGTACCGTGCCGCGCTGCGGCCGCGCGCCTGCCCGCTCGCCGTCTGCGACTGCCACATCGGCTACGTCCACCTGGAGACGCTGCCGCTGTACGACGTGTTCGCCGGCGGGGTCCTGGAGCGGATCCCCGCCGGCCGTCCGGGGGCTACAGGGGCATGAGGTCGGGGCGCTTCGCCTCGACGTGGTCGCCGGAGCTCTCGCCGCGCAGCCGCCGGCCGATCCACGGCACCAGGTACTCGCGGGCCCAGTGGATGTCGTCGCGGCGGACCTCCAGCGGGCCGCGGGCGGGCAGCGGCGGCCACTCCTGGTCGGGGTCGGCGGGCACCGGCAGGCCGAGGACCTGGGCGGCGCGCAGCGCGACCCGGGTGTGCCCCTCGGGCGAGAGGTGCAGCCGGTCGTCGTCCCAGGCGCGCCGGTCCTGGACCGACCTCAGCGACCACAGGTCGAGGACCGGGCAGTCGTAGCGGTCGGCGATGGCACGGACGTGGGCGGTGTACGTGGCGATCTTGCCGCGCAGGTGCTTGAGCACGGGCACGTCGCGGGTGTCGAAGCCGGTGGTGACCATGACGGTGCCGACGGCGGAGGTGAGGTCGCGCACGGCCCGCTCGAAGCGCTCGGCGACGTCGTCGGGGTCGGTGCCGGGGCGGATGATGTCGTTGCCGCCGGCGCAGAAGGTCACCAGGTCGGGGGCGAGCTCCTTCGCCCGGGGGACCTGCTCCTCCACGATCTGGTCGAGGAGGCGCCCGCGGACGGCCAGGTTGGCGTACCGGAAGTCCTCGGGGTCCGGCAGCTGGTCGGCGAGGAGCACCGCGAAGCGGTCCGCCCAGCCGACGTAGGTCCCGTCGGGGCCGGGGTCTCCGACACCCTCCGTGAAGCTGTCGCCGATCGCCGCGTACGACCCGAACGAACCGAACGCCTGCTTGCCTGTTTCTCTCGAATCGTCTGCCACGGCAGTACATCCTTCCGTTTCGGATGTGACCTACGCGACCGTAAGGAGGGGTTGACGGCGGGTGATATATGCCACCGATAAAGAAATGGCCAAAGCCGGAATAGGGCGAAGGCCCGGCACCAGGGGTGCCGGGCCTTCGTGCGGCCGTTCGGCCGGACGGGTCAGATGGAGACGCCGTGCTGGCGCAGGTAGGCCAGCGGGTCGATGTCCGCGCCGTAGTTCGGCGAGGTGCGGATCTCGAAGTGCAGGTGCGGGCCGGTGGAGTTGCCCGTGGAGCCGGACAGGCCGATCTGCTGGCCGCCGCTCACCGACTGGCCCGCGGAGACGGACAGGGAGGAGAGGTGGGCGTACTGGGAGTAGTTGCCGTCGGCGTGCTGGATGACGACCTCGTTGCCGTAGGCGCCGCTCCAGCCGGCGGAGACGACCGTGCCGGCGCCGACGGCGCGGACGGTGGTGCCGGAGGAGGCGATGAAGTCGGCACCGGTGTGGTAGCCGGAGGACCACATGGAGCCGGAGGCGCGGTACGGGGTGGAGACGCCGCCGGAGACGGGGGCGACCCAGCCGGTGGCGGCCGGGGCGGCGGCCGGGGCCGCGGCGCGCTCGGTGGAGCGGGAGGCGCGGGTCTGCTCGGTGGCCTCGGCCTGGGCCTTCGGGGCGGCCTTGACCGCGGCCTTCGGGGCGGCGGGCTTGGGCGCGGCGGCCTTGGCGGCGGGCTTCGGGGCGGCGGCCTTGGCGGTGTTCTTGGCGCCGAGGGTGAGCTTCATGCCCGGGAGGATGAGCGAGGGGTTCTCGCCGACGACCTGGCGGTTGTCCGCGTAGAGCTTCTGCCAGCCGCCGGCGACGTCGTGCTCGGCGGCGATCTTGGACAGGTAGTCGCCGGCGACGACGGAGTACGTCTTCGGGGCGGCGGCCTTCGCGGCCGGGGCGGCGGCCGGCGCCTGGACGTGCGCGGCGGCGCTCACGACGGTGCCGGAGACGGCGGCCGGGGCGGCCTGCTCGGCGGCGTGGGCTCCGGTGGCGCCGATGAGCGGCAGGGCGACGACGGCGCCGCCGGTGCCGGCGGCGACCAGGCCACGGGTGATGAGGGTGGACTTCTGGCGGCGGTGCTTACCCTTCGCGGGCATGGCGAATTCCTCTCCGGCGCCTGCGAGGTGAGCTGTCGGGTTCGGACTGGAGATGCCCGGCCGCGTTTCTCACGCGGCTTCACCCCGAGCCGTCCTGCGTCGCGGGACCGGCGTACTTCCTTGGGTCCCCCGCTCCTGCCGTGCGATGGGATGGGGTCGAATTCCGGACGGTGGCAGGATTCGGCGGTCCGACCGGATTGACGGCGACGCTAGACGAGCGGGGTCGGCGCGAACAAGCCGCGGAATTCATCGGGCATTCCGGGGCGATCTTCGGGCCCGGAATTCCGGTCACCCTCCGTCGATGACGGTCCCTCGATTCCCTTTTCGGGGAGGGGGATTGGACCGGGCGGTCGGCCACGATCCGTCACTTCTATGACGCTGCTCACGCGCTCGACGCCATCTCCCCCTCAACCAGGGCGCGTTACCCCAAGACCCCCAATACGGACAGATCACCCATTACCGACCAGGGGGGTGCGCCGCGCGCCCGGCGCCGGGATGATTGCGGGGGGAACCGATCCCGCCGCGACCCCGCGAACGCCTACCCCCTGGAGCATCCGTGACGCAGCAGCTGCCGCAGGTCCAGCCGCCCCTCGAACCCGGCGAGGCCGAGCTCGCCGAGGTCCGCAACTTCCGGGACGTGGGCGGCCTGCCGACGACGGACGGACGCGCCGTCCGGCCCGGCACCCTGTTCCGCAGCGGCCACCTCGCCGACGCCACCGAGGCCGACGCGGCCTTCCTCGCCGGCCTCGGCCTGCACACGGTCTTCGACTTCCGCAACGCCGCCGACGCCACGGTGGAGGGGCCCGACGTCGAGCTCCCGGGCGTGCGGAACGTGAACATACCGCTGAGCGACCCGGCCGACGGCAAGGAGTTCTGGCGGATGGTCCGGGAGGGCGACCTCGACACGCTGCGCGGACTGCTGGGCGACGGCAAGGCCGCGGAGCGGATGACGACCTCCTACCGCCGGATGGTCGTGGAGCGGACCGCCGAGCACAGCCGGGTCCTGCACGCCCTCGCGGAGGACTCGGTCCCGGCCCTGATGCACTGCGCGGCCGGCAAGGACCGCGCCGGGCTCTCCATCGCGATCACCCTGCTCGCGCTGGGCGTGGAGCGCGCGGCGATCGAGGCCGACTACGTGAAGTCCGACGCCCCGCACCGCCGCTACAAGGTGCGCCGCAGCTCCACCGCCCGGGACGCGATGGCGCCCGAGGTGATGGAGCTGCTGAGCCCGCTCTTCGACGCGCGGGTGGAGTACCTGCGGGCCGCCTTCGAGACGATGGACGCGACCTGGGGCTCCGTGGACGTCTATCTCGCGGAGGGCCTGAAGCTGGCCCCCGCGACCCGCGAGCGGCTGCGGGAGCGGTTCCTCACGGAGGGCTGAGGGACCGCCCGGGACCGGCTACTGGCTCTGCCCGCCGAGCATGAAGAGCAGGTACAGGAAGCCGGCGAAGAGGTGACCGGCGATCAGGTACGCGAAGAGGCGGAGCACCAGCCCCTTGGGGAACTTGCCCTCCCCGCGCTCCTCGCCGGTCACCGGGGCGGAATGCACTGACTTGTCGGACATGTCGGTCAACCCTTCGGGGGCTCAGACGGGATGCGGGGCGCCGCCGCCCAGGCACAGCTCGGCGGCGGGGCTCTGCAGGAGGGTGTGGACGAACAGCACCTCGGCGCCGGCCCGGCCGGCCGCGCCGATCCGGTGCGGGGTGAGCGAGTCGAAGTGCGCGCTGTCCCCGGGATCGAGCAGGTGGACGGTCTCGCCGAGGGCGAGCCGGACCTGCCCTTCGAGGACGTGCAGCCACTCCTCGCCGGGATGGACGCGCACGATGTCGGCCCGGGTGGCGTACGGCACGTGGACGCGCAGGCACTGCATGGCCCGGCCGGCGCCGCCGGCCTGCCGGTAGATCCAGCCGTCGGCCTCGACCGGATCGGAGCGGTCGGCCCGGACCACCGGGTCGCGCTCCGGCGGGGTCTCCCCCAGCAGCTCGGCGACCGTCGTACCGTAGATACGGGCGAGGGCCAGCAGCATCGGCAGCGAGGGCTGCCGGTTCCCGGTCTCCAGGCGCGAGAGGTGCGCCGGGGAGAGCCCGGCCCGTTGGGCGGCGGCCTCCAGGGTGAGCCCCCGGCGCCGGCGCAGGGCCCGCAGCTGCGGGGCGACGTCGGGCACGAGGTCGGGGGCGGCGGTTTCCGGGGCGGAGCCCCGGGGGACGTGGTCCATGCGTCCATTCCGCCAGGAACGTGCCTCTGAGGCAAGTTTCTTGCCTCAGAGGCAAAAACCTTCGGGAGGGACCGGGCTCAGCGCTGTGCGACCGCCTGCTTGACCAGTGTCTTCCCGAAGTCCCAGAGCAGCCCGCCGCCCCCGTGGGCGTCCTCCATGACCGCCGTGAAGGCGGTGACGAAGCGGTCCACGTCCGCCTCGTCGATCACCAGCGGCGGGATCAGCTTGATCACCTCCAGGTGGTCCCCGGAGACCTGGGTGAGGATCCGGTGCCGCTGGAGCAGCGGCACCACCACCATCTGCGCGAAGAGCCCCTTCCGGGCCGTCTGGAGCATCGCCCACCGGCCGCGCAGCCCCAGCGAGCTCGGCCGGCCGAACTCGATCCCGATCATCAGCCCCCGGCCGCGCACCGCGTGCAGCAGCTCGTACCGGGGCACCAGCTCCTCCAGGCGGCCCTTCAGCAGCCCGCCGACCCGCCGCACGTGCGCGACCGTCCCCTCGGACTCCATCACCGAGAGCACCGCGAGCCCGGCGGCCATCGCCTGGGCGTTGGAGCCGAAGCTGGCCGAGTGGACCAGGACCCGGTCCATGGAGGAGTAGACCTTCCGGAAGATCCAGTCCCTGCCGAGGGTGGCGCCGACCGGCACGTACCCCCCGGAGAGCGCCTTCGCCACGCAGACCAGGTCCGGCTCGACCCCGTCCTCGTGCTGGTACGCGTAGAAGTCGCCGGTCCGGCCCAGGCCGGTCTGCACCTCGTCGGCGATCAGCAGCGCCCCGTGCCGGTGGAGCAGCTCCTGGGCGGCGGCGAGGAAGCCGGGCGGGGCCTCGTGGACGCCCTTGCCCTGGATCGGCTCGACCACGAAGCCGGCCACGTCGCCCTTGCGGAGCTCGCGCTCCAGGGCGTCGAGGTCGCCGAGCGGGATCGCGGTGTCCGGGAGCAGCGGGTCGAAGCCCGCCCGGAAGCCCTTCTCGCCGTTGACGGAGAGCGCGCCGGTGGTGAGCCCGTGGAAGGCGTGGTCGCAGTAGACGACCCTGGGCCGGCCGGTGGCGTACCGGGCGAACTTCAGCGCGGTCTCGACGGCCTCGGTGCCGCTGTTGCCGAAGAAGACCCGGTCGAGGTGGGGGCTGTGGGCGAGCAGCCGCTCGGCGAGCAGTCCGGGCAGCGGCGGGCAGTCGAAGCGGGTGAGGTCGGGGAGGTCCGCGTCGAGGACGTCGTGCAGGGCCTTGCGGACGACGGGGTGGTGCCGGCCGAGGCCCATGACGCCGAAGCCGGCGAGCATGTCGAGGTGGTCGTTGCCCTCGGCGTCCCAGAAGTGGGCGCCGGCGGCCCGCTCGTAGACCTTGTCGAAGCCGATGGTGTGCAGCATCCGCGGCAGCTGCGGGTTGAGGTACCGGGCGTGCAGCTCGTACCGCTCGCCGCCGCGTTCGGCGAGCAGTGCCCGCAGGTCGAACCCGTCGGTCATGGCCCGCCCCTCAGCTCCCCTGGACGGTCTCGCGGACCGCCCGCAGCGACTCCTTGAGCGAGCCCATGGTGGCGAGCACGGCGGTCGGTTCGTAGCCGCAGTGCGCCATGCAGTTGGCGCAGCGCGGGTCCTTGCCGCGGCCGTACTTGTCCCAGTCGGTCTCCTCGACGAGCTCGCGGTAGGTGGGGACGTACCCGTCGCTCATCAGGTAGCAGGGGCGCTGCCAGCCGAAGAGGGAGTAGTTGGGGATCGCCCAGGCGGTGCAGGGGAAGTCGGCCTTTCCTTCGAGGAAGTCGAGGAAGAGCGGCGAGTGGTTGAGCCGCCAGCGGCGCCGGTTGCCGCCGGCGAACGCCTTCCTGAAGAGTTCCCTGGTCTGTTCGACGCCGAGGAAGTGTTCCTGGTCGGGCGCCTTCTCGTAGGCGTAGGCGGGCGAGATCATCATTTCGTCGACCTGGAGGTCGTCGTTGAGGAAATTCAGCACCTCGATGATGGTCTGCGGGGTGTCGGTGTTGAAGAAGGTCGAATTGGTGGTGACCCGGAATCCGCGCCGCTTGGCTTCCTTGATCGCCGCCACGGCCTCGTCGAACACGCCCTCCTTCGCCACCGATTCGTCGTGGCGTTCGCGCAGTCCGTCGATGTGGACGGCGAAGGCGAAGTACGGGGAGGGGGTGAAATCGGCGAGCTTCTTGCGCAGCAGCATCGCGTTGGTGCAGAGGAAGACGTATTTCCGCCGGGCGACCAGCTGGCGCACGATCTCGTGGATCTGGGGGTGCATCAGGGGTTCGCCGCCGGCGATGGAGACCATCGGGGCGCCGGACTCCAGGACGGCGCCGACCGCCTGGGCGACCGGCATCCGCTGCTTGAGGACCCCGGCCGGGTGCTGGATCTTGCCGCAGCCCTCGCACTTGAGGTTGCAGGCGTAGAGCGGCTCCAGCTCGACGATGAGGGGGAACTTGTCCCGCTTGCGGAGCTTCTGTTCGAAGAGATAGGTCCCGACCCGGACGGACTGACGGAGCGGCATGGCCATGACCGGCTCACCTCCTGGGGAGCAGCAGAGAACGGTGCCATTCGAAGAAAGCGGGAAGGACGGCACGAAGGACGCGGAAGGCCGATATTCCCCCGCGCACCGTGCCGATCCGGACCAGTTCGTGTTCCGGGGCGTCCACGACCACCCGTACGGCGGCAACGGGCCGGGGTCCGGCGGCCCGTGCGGTACGGAGGGTGGCGGCGGACTCCATGTCGACGGCGATCGCCCCGCCGGCGGCCAGCGCGGCCCGTTCGGGGCCCCGCACCACGTGGTCGGAGCCGGTCAGCGGGCCGGTGTGCACGGTCCGCCCGGGCAGCGCCCGGGCGAGGGCCTTGACGAGGAGGTCGGTGCCGTCGCAGACGGTGGTGCCGCCGGGGCCGCGGGTCTCCTCGGCGACGACCAGGTCGCCGGGGTGCATCCCGGGGGCGAGCCCGGCGCAGAAGCCGGAGGCGATGACGGCGGCCCCGTCCCAGCCGTCGCGGCCGAGGGCCCGGGACACCCCGCGGGCGGCGTGGGCGGGTCCCATGCCGGTGCGGACGACCCTGACCGGGCCGGGCGCCTCCGCCCGGTCGCCGCCGCGCAGGGCGAGGCGCTCGATGCCCAGCGCGCAGGCGACCAGCAGCGGCGGCACGGTGGTTCCCGGTCCCCCGGGCGGGCGTTCCATCACCCCTCCCGGTGGAGGGTGGGCTCGCCGTGCAGGTAACGGCCGAGCGCGGTGAGCGGGAAGACCTGCCGGTAGAGGTGGTAGTTGATGGAGAAGTCCCAGGGGAAGCCGGTGCCGGTGAAGTACGGCTCGTCCCAGGAGCCGTCCTCGCGCTGGGTCTCGGCCAGCCAGGCCACGCCCCGGCGGACGGTCTCCGACTCGCGCTCGCCGGCGGCCAGCAGGGCGATGAGGGCCCAGGCGGTCTGCGAGGCGGTGGAGGTGCCCCGGCCGATCCAGGACCGGTCGTCGTACGAGCGCAGGTCCTCGCCCCAGCCGCCGTCCTGGTTCTGGACGGAGGCGAGCCAGGCGACGGCCCGGCGGACCGCCGGGTGGGAGGCGGGGATCCCGGCGGCGGCGAGGGCGGGGAGCACCGAGCCGGTGCCGTAGACGTAGTTGACGCCCCAGCGGCCGAACCAGGCGCCGTTGGGCTCCTGTTCGGCGAGCAGCCAGTCGATGCCCCGGCGGGTGCGGGGGTCCTCGGTCCGGCCCTCGTGGGCCAGCATCTCCACCACGTGGGCGGTGACGTCGGCGGAGGGCGGGTCGATGACCTCGCCGAAGTCGCAGAAGGGCAGCTTGTTCGGCAGGACGCCGGTGTTGTCTGCGTCGAAGGCGGCCCAGGCGCCGTTGCCGGACTGCATGCCGGCGGTCCAGCGGGCGGCGCGGCCGACGGCGGCGTCGACCCGGGCGGGGTCGGGGTGGCGGACCCGGCGCAGCGCGAGGATCACCTCGGCGGTGTCGTCGATGTCCGGGTAGTTGTCGTTGTGGAACTCGAACGCCCAGCCGCCCGGCGGGAGTCCGGGCCGGCGCACGGCCCAGTCGCCGGCCTTGGTGATCTCCTCGTCGAGCATCCAGTCCGCGGCCTTCACGAGGGCGGGGTGGTCGGCGGGCAGGCCGGCGTCGGCGAGGGCGATGGTGGCGAGGCAGGTGTCCCAGACGGGCGACTGGCACGCCTCGATCATGCGGACCGGGCCCTCGGGCTCCTCCCTCCAGACGGCGAACCGGTCCAGGGACTCCAGGCCGGCCCGCATGACCGGGTGCTCCAGGTCGTAGCCGAGCAGATGGAGGGCGATGACCGAGTAGACGGCGGGCGGCTGGATGCCGCCCCAGCAGCCGTCGTTCTCCTGCCGTTCGACGATCCAGCGGGAGGCGGAGTTCATGGCCGCCCTGCGCAGCCCGCGCGGGGCGAAGCGGTGGTAGACGTGCAGGGCCTTGTCGAGGCGCTGGAAGAGGCCGTCCCAGCCGGTGAGCGGCGCCAGCGGGCGCGGCGGCGCCGGCCGGTCGGGGTCGGTGTGCAGCTCGTCGAGGGGGAACGGCGCGGGGCGGACCGGGCGGTGCGCGGAGACGATCGTGAGCGGCACGATGGTCTGCCGGGCCCAGCAGCCGAAGTCGTAGATGTTGAGCGGGAACCAGGACGGCAGGAAGATCAGCTCGGGCGGCAGTTCGGGCAGGTCCTCCCAGCGCCACCAGCCGAAGAGCGCCAGCCAGATGCGGGTGAAGACGCGGGCGCCGGCGATGCCGCCGCGGTCCCGGACCCAGGCGGCGGCGCGGGCCATGTGCGGGGCCTCGGGCCGGTCCCCGGCGAGCCGGAGGGCGACGTACGCCTCGACGGTGACCGAGAGGTCGCCGGGGCCGCCGTGGAAGGTGGGCCAGGTGCCGTCCTCGTACTGCCGGCTCCGGATGTGGCGGGCGGCGGCCGCGAGGGTGTCCGGGTCGAGGATGCCGAGGAACCGGCGGAGCAGGAGGTCCTCGGCGTCCATGGTGACGTTGGTCTCCAGGTCGCCCTTCCACCAGCCCTCGGGGGCCTGGCGGGCGAGGAGGTGGTCGGTGGCCCTGCGGGTGGCGAGGGCGGCGGCCTCCTCCAGGAGCCCGGGGGCGGCGGCGAGGCCGTCCGCGGGGGTGGTGCGGTGTCGTGGTGTGGTGCTGGCCGCGGGCGCGAGGGGGCCCAGGGCCCCGGCGTTTCCGTCGGTCGTCGCTGTCATGGCTTCCCCTTCGTGCAGTCGGTTTCCTCTGCTCCTGCGGGTCTGCCGTGGGGCGGGCCCCGGGGGGCCCCCCCCGGGCGACGCCCCCCCTTACTGGGTGGGGGGGTGTATTTTTTACGTTCAGTCCTCTCTATGTCGCGCGG
>NZ_JBHYKM010000019.1:55879-78528 GCF_042741435.1 Streptomyces sp. NPDC058955
CGTCGCCACCAGAGGCCGCGGTCTTTCACCACGCGTCGGGGGGGTGCGCGGGCGGCGGGCGGGGGCTGCCCGCGCCCCGCGACTGCGCACTCATATCTGGCTGTGGATGATCATTTCTTCCGTACGACGACGAAGTCGGCGAGGGCGATCAGCTGGTCGCGCACCCGGGCGGGCATGTCCACCTCGTGCAGGGCGCGCAGCGCGATCGCGTGCTGGCGGCGGGCCTCCTCGGCGGTCCACTCGCGGCCGCCGGCCTCCTCGATGAGGGCGGCGCGGTAGGCGAAGTCCTCCTCGGAGAAGGAGTCGAACTCGGCGGACTTGGCGTCCTCCGCGAGCAGCCGGCCGAGCCGCTCGGACGCCTCCCCGCCGGCCGCGAGGGCGGCGACGACCGGCAGCGACTTCTTCCGCTGCCGCAGGTCGCTCCAGGTCTGCTTGCCGGTGGCGTCCGGGTCGCCCCAGATGCCGAGGAGGTCGTCGACGGCCTGGAAGGCGAGGCCGAGGTGGTAGCCGTACTCCTCCAGCTTGTCGGCGGTGCGGTCGTCGGCGCCGCCGAGGACGGCGCCGATGGAGACGGCGCAGGCGAGCAGGGCGCCGGTCTTGTTGCCCTCCATCTCCAGGCACTCCTCGACGGTGACCCGCTCGCGGTGCTCGTAGGAGATGTCCTGGGCCTGCCCGTCGATGAGCTTGCGGTTGGCCGTGGTCAGCCGGCGGGTGGCGCGGCCGGCCTCGACGGTGCCGAGTTCGAGCAGCACCTCGTTGGCGAGGGCGGAGAGCGCGTCGCCGACCAGGATCGCCTGGGCGGGGCCGAACACCTTCCACACGGTGTCGCGGTGGCGGCGCTGCTCGTCGCCGTCCATCAGGTCGTCGTGGAGCAGCGAGAAGTTGTGCACGAGCTCGACGGCGACCGCGCCGGGGACACCGACCTCGGGCGCCGCGCCGGCGGCCTCGGCGGAGAGCAGGGCGAGCGCGGGGCGCACGGCCTTTCCGCTGTCGCCGTCGGTGGGGTTGCCCTGGGCGTCGATCCAGCCGAAGTGGTAGGCGGCCACGGTGTCCATGGGAGGCGCGAGGCGGCCGACGGCCGCCCGCATGACGGGGGTGGACAGGGTCCGCCCCCTCTCCAGCAGGGCGTTGACGTCGGCGGTGTCGACGGCCGGGGACCCCGGGGGCACGGTCGGCACGGTCTCTCCTCTGGTTCCTGTGATCACACTCATGCCGCCTCCTGCAGCGGATGGTCGTGGCGGCGGCCGAAGGCGGAGAGCGCGGCACCGGCGGCGCTGAAGCCGCTTCGGACGGCACCCTCCATGGTCGCGGGCCAGCCGGTGGCGGTCCAGGCGCCGGCCAGGTACAGGCCGGGCGCACGGGTGCGGGCACCGGGGCGAAGGCGCCCGACGCCCGGTGTGGGGGCGAAGGTGGCGGTCCGTTCCCGGGTGACGAAGAAGTCGCGGACCCCGGCGCCGCGGGCGGCGGGCAGCAGCCGCTCCAGCTCCGGCAGATAGCGCGCGCGGAGCGCGGCGACGGGTTCGTCGATCTCGTCCTGGGCGGCGGACTGCGAGACGGCCAGGTACTGGCCGCCGCCGGTGAGTCCGGCGGACTCGGTGCGGTCGAAGACCCACTGGACCGGGGAGCCGAGGGCGGTGAAGAAGGGCCGCCTCAGCACCTTGCGGTCGTAGACCACGTGCAGGTCGAGGATGGGCGCGGTGCCGATGTCGAGGAGCCGGTCGGCGTCGTCGAGGGCGCCCTCGGGGAGCAGGGCGTGGGTCTCGGTCTGCGGCACGGCGAGGACGACGGCGTCGGCGGTCAGGGTCTCGCCGGGCACCTCGACGGTCCAGCGGCCGTCGTCGGCGCGGGTGATCCGCTCGGCCTTGGTGCGCAGCAGGGTCCGGACGCCGAGCCCGTCGAGGGCCTTGGTGGCGAGGGTGTCGTGGAGCCGGCCGAGCGGCACGTGGGCCCAGCCGATGTCGGCGGCGCCGGGGTCGGTGAGCAGCCCGGTCTTGAAGACCATGGCGGCGAGGCCCATGGAGGCGTCGGGGGCGGGGGCGTTGAGGGTGGGGATGCCGACGAGGTCCCACAGCGCCTCGATGGCCCGGGGCGACTGCCCGTGCCGGCCGAGCCAGGTGGCGAAGTCGATGCCGTCGAGGGCCGGGTCGGCGGGGTCGAGCTTCTTGAGCGCGAGGGCGGCGCGGCCGACGGAGGCCCGCTCGGCGAGCGAGAGGTGGGGGTACGTGGCGAGGCTGCGGGCCAGGTGGAAGGGGACCGGCAGCGGGTCGCGGCGGATCCGGCCGAGGCGGGGGCCGCGGGGGTGGCCGACGTCGAGGACGGGCACGTCGAGCCGGTCCTGGAGGGGGGCGAGGCGGGTGCCGTCGATCCGGTCGAGGAACCAGCGGTAGGCGGTGCAGCAGCGCAGGTAGACGTGCTGGCCGTTGTCGACGGTGAGGTCGCCGCGGCGGAAGGAGAAGGCGAGGCCGCCGAGGCGGGGCCGGCCTTCGAGGAGGGTGACGGCGACGCCGGCGTCGGCGAGCTGGAGGGCGGTGGTGACGCCGGCGAGCCCGCCGCCGACGACGACGGCGCTCGGGGCCGGGGTCCCGGCCCGGTCGGCGGGGGCCATCAGGCACGCCCCCTGGCGGTGCGGCGGGCGATGTGGCGGGCGTCGAGGCCGGAGAGACCGCGGACGGCGACGTACGCCTTCTCGGGGCCGGGGAGCGAGACCCGGCCGCGGAGCACGGCGTCGGGGTCGCGCTCGATGCGGTCGAGGAGCCTGCGGTAGATGCCGGCCATGGCGGCGACGCAGGCGCCGCTGCGCCGGTCGAGCAGGGGCAGCAGCCGGTAGCCCTCGGCGAAGAGGGCGCGGGCGCGGCGGACCTCGAAGTGGACGAGTCCGGCGAAGTCGGCGCCGGCGGGCAGGGCGGCGGCGCCGAAGCCGTCCTCGCAGCCGAAGCGGGCGAGGTCGTCGGCGGGCAGGTAGGTGCGGCCGTTGCCGGCGTCCTCGCGGACGTCCCGGAGGATGTTGGTGAGCTGGAGCGCGAGGCCGAGGGTGTCGGCGTACTCGGCGGCCCGGTCGGCCTCGGCGGCGCCCGGCTGGGTGCCGAAGACGCCGAGGGAGAGCCGGCCGATGGCCCCGGCGACGCACCGGCAGTAGACCTTGAGGTCGTCCCAGGTGCGGTAGGTGGCGCCGCGGACGTCCATGAGGACGCCGTCGATGAGTTCGTCGAGCCCTTCGAGGGGGATCGGGAAGCGGCGGGCGGAGTCGGCGAGCGCGACGCCGACGGGGTCGGTGTCGTCCTCGGCGACGTCGCCCTTGCGGACCCGGTCGAGCAGGCTCCGGGTGGCCTCCAGCCGCTCGTGCTTCTCCTCCGGGGCGAGCGGGCCGTCGCCGATGTCGTCGACGCGCCGGGAGAAGGCGTACAGGGCCGACATGGCCTGCCGCTTGTCGGTGGGCAGCAGGCGGATGCCGTAGGCGAAGTTGCGGGCCTGCTGTCCGGTGACGGCCTCGCAGTAGCTGTACGCGGCCTGCACCGGCGCGGACGGCCGGGTCAGTTCCTCCACGGTCACGATCCCCCCTCTCTCCGCGCCCGGAGCAGGACCGCTCCCGCCTGGCGCGTCAGGCTCGGCTTGGTGGGCTTCGGCGGTCCGGCGAGGACGTCGAAGCCGGCGGCGGCGATGGCGTCGAGCGCGGCGAGTCCGCCGGCGGTGAAGCCGGTGAGGAGCAGGCGGAGGCGGCCGTGGACGCTGCCGACGAGCGGGGTGCCGGCGTGCAGCAGGGCGCGGGCCCGTTCGGCCTGGAAGGCGACGAGGGACCGCACGGCGGCGCCGGCGGTGGGCCGGGCGAGGTCGTCCTCGGTGACGTGGAACCGCTTGAGGTCCTCGGCGGGCAGGTAGACCCGGTCGCGGCGGAGGTCCTCGGCGACGTCCTGGAGGTGCTCGACGATCTGGAGGGCGGTGCAGATCTCGTCGGAGCGGCGGATCCGCTCGGGGGTGGCGGTGCCGGTGATGCCGAGGACGAGCCGGCCGACGGGGTTGGCGGAGAGCTCGCAGTAGGCGAGCAGGTCGTCGTAGGTCTGGTACCGGCTCACCAGCTGGTCCTGCCGGTTGGCCCGGATCAGGCCGAGGAACGGGTCGCGGGTGAGGCCGCGGCGCCGGACGGTCGGCTGGAGGGCGCGCAGCAGCGGGTGGCGGGGGGTCCCGTCGAAGACCCGGTCCAGGTCCTCCTCCAGCGCGTCGAGGAGGGCGAGCGGGCCGGCGTCGGTCCCGAGTCCGAAGGGTGCGGCGGCGCCGGGGGCGAGGTCGCCGTCGCCGATGTCGTCGACGAGGCGGGCGTAGCCGTAGACGGCCATGAGGTCGTCGCGCCAGGCGCGGGGCAGGAAGAAGGGGGCCACGGGGAAGTTCTCGTCCGCGGCCTTGCCGAGTGTGGTGCGCGAGGGGTCGTCGGCGCGCACGTGCCGGGGAGCCGTCACCGGGCGGCGCCCGACGCGGGGACGGCGACACCCACGTGGAGATGGAGATTCTGCGTCATGGCCGTCATATCTCCCGTTCTACACTGCCGATCCAATCCATCCTATTTCGGACACGCCGCCGCGCACGGAGCACGCGCCCGCCGGGGCGTTCCCGGGGGCGCCGCGGGCGGTGTGGATCAGACCGGTACAGCTTACGTTGTACGAGAGATGTCGCCATTCGGGGGGCCCCGCGCCACGCCGGGCCGGTCCGGCGGGGTCGACCGGTGGAGTCGGGGGGCGTGCCGGGAGGTCAGCGGGCGTGGGCTCCGGAGACGACCATGGCGAGGGTGGTCTCGACGACGTCGGCCCGGCGCTGGGCGGAGAGCCGGCGCAGCGGTCCTTCGAGGAGGAGCAGCGACAGGCCGTGCACGGCCGACCAGGCGGCGGCGCCGGCGGCGGGCCGCCGGCCGCCGGTGCGGTCGAGCGCCTCCAGGGCCTCGCGGAGCAGGGCGAAGGCGCGGATCTCGGGCTCCGGCGGGGCGGCGGGCCCGGCCGGTTCCTCGGCGGCGGGGCGGACGGCGCCGAAGGCGGCGCGGTAGAGGCCGGGGTGTTCGACGGCGAAGCCGACGTAACCGCGGCAGAGGGCGGCGAGCCGGCGTTCGGCGGCGAGGACGGGGTCGTCGGCGCCGGGCTCGCGGGCGGCGGCCCGCTCCATGGCCTCGGCGAGCCGGGCCCGGGCGTGGCCGCGGACGGTGCGGAGCAGCTCGCCGCGTCCGTCGAAGTGGCGGTAGGCGGCGGTGGGCGAGACGCCGACGCGGCGGGCGGCCTCGCGCAGCACGACCCGCTCGGGGCCGCCCTCGGCGGCCAGGCCGACGGCCGCGCAGACCAGGGCGTTGCGCAGGTCGCCGTGGTGGTAGTTCTTTCCGCCCGAGATCCCTGCCATGGGCTCATCCTGCCCGATGTTGACCGCATGAACATTCCGCGGGCAAGCGCGACCGGCGAAAACCGGAACGCCCCCCCGCCGGGGTGGCGGGGGGCGTGCGGCACGCGGTGCGGCGCGGGCGTCAGCGGGCGGTCTCGCGCTCGTACGCCTTGAGGACCTCCTCGGTCGGGCCGTCCATCAGGAGCTGGCCCTTCTCCAGCCAGAGCACCCGGTCGCAGGTGTCCCGGATGGACTTGTTGCTGTGGCTGACCAGGAAGACCGTGCCGGCCTCCTTGCGCAGCTCGCGGATCCGCTCCTCGGAGCGGATCTGGAACTTGCGGTCGCCGGTGGCGAGGGCCTCGTCGATGAGGAGCACGTCGTGGTTCTTGGCGGCCGCGATGGCGAAGCGGAGCCGGGCACCCATGCCGGAGGAGTAGGTGCGCATGGGCAGGCTGATGAAGTCGCCCTTGTCGTTGATCCCGGAGAAGTCGACGATGTCCTGATACCGCGCGTGGATCTCCTCGCGGCTCATGCCCATGGCGAGGCCGCCGAGGATGACGTTGCGCTCACCGGTGAGGTCGTTCATCAGGGCCGCGTTGACGCCGAGGAGCGAGGGCTGACCGTCGGTGTAGACCTTGCCGCTCTCGGTCGGGAGCAGGCCGGCGATGGCGCGCAGCAGGGTGGACTTGCCGGAGCCGTTGGTGCCGATGAGGCCGATGGCCTCGCCGCGGTAGGCGGTGAAGGTGACGCCGCGGACGGCGTGCACCTTGCGGACGCCGCGGGAGACCTCGGCCTTGCCCTTGCCGACGATCCGGCTGAGGGCCGCGGTGGCGCTGCCCTTGCCGCCGCCACCGGTGTTGACGCGGTAGACGATGTGGACGTCGTCGCAGATGACGGTGGGCGTCTTGGCGCCCGGGGTGGTGTCAGCCACGGCCGTACCTCTCCTCGGCCTTCCAGAAGTAGACGAAGCCGCCGATCCCGAAGAGCAGCGCCCAGCCGAGGCCGGTGGCCCACACGTGGTCGGGCAGGTTCTCGGAGCCGTAGCCGTCGATGAGGGCGAAGCGGATCAGGTCCATGTAGACCGCCGCCGGGTTGTACATGAGGATGTCCGCGATCCACTGCGGCTTGTCCTGGAGCATCACGGGGATCGAGAACATGACGCCGGACGCGTACAGCCAGGTCCGCATGACGAAGGGCATCAGCTGCGCGAGGTCGGGCGTCTTGGCGCCGGCCCGGGCCATGATCAGGGCGAGGCCCACGTTGAACACGAACTGGAGCAGCAGCGCCGGGATCACCAGCAGCCAGCTCGCCGACGGGTAGCTGCCGGAGACCATGACGATCGCGACGAGCACGATCATCGAGAAGAGCAGCTGCTGGAGCTGCTGGATCGAGAAGCTGATGGGGAGGCTGGCGCGCGGGAAGTGCAGGGCGCGCACCAGTCCGAGGTTGCCCGAGATCGCCCGTACGCCGGCCATCACGGAGCTCTGCGTGAAGGTGAACACGAAGATGCCGGTGACCAGGAAGGGGATGTAGACGTCCTTCTCCATGCCCTTTCCGGCGCCCAGGATGAGCCCGAAGATCAGGTAGTAGATCAGGGCGTTGAGCAGCGGCGTCGCCACCTGCCAGACCTGGCCCAGCTTGGCCTGGCTGTACTGGGCGGTGAGCTTCGCCGAGGAGAAGGCCATGATGAAGTGGCGATGGCTCCACAGCTGCCGGACGTACTCGAACAGTCCGGGCCGGGCGCCGGAGACCGCGAGGCCGTACTTCGCGGCGAGGTCGCCCGGGGCCAGGCCCGCGTCGACGGGGGCCGGAGGCGCGCTGGTCGCGACCGCCCCGCCCTGGTGAATGTCACTCACAGTCGAAACTTTCGTGTTCACGATGTGCGGCACGTCGGGGTGCCACGATGTCAGCTGACCGGTGGGCGGCCCCCGGCACCGGGTCCGCCGCCACACCGTACGCCATCCGGGCGGCCCGCCGGGACGCCGGGCGATCTTCCCGGCGGGCGGCGGGCCCCGGGCCCGTTACTTCAGTCTGCTGGACGCGAGCACCGAGACGAGGTGCAGCAGCGTCTGGAGCAGGGCGATGCCGGCGAGGACGGCGACGCCGAGGCGGGAGTAGAAGAGGTCTCCGCGCATCTGGTCGACCACGGCCAGGACCAGGATCAGCAGCGACGCCTCGATCCCGAGGATCAGCCGGTGGAACTTGAGCGCGGCGGCGGCCCGGCGGGCCAGCGCCATGCCGGAGGAGCGGGGCTCCGAGGCCGCCTCCTTGACCGGGGGCATGCCGTTCTGGTGGCGGGCGACGCCGACCAGGTCGGTCTCGGCCTTGATCAGGATGGCGCCGAGCGCGGCCAGGGTGCCGAGGAAGGCCCACAGCCAGTCGGCCCCGCCCTCGCCCCACAGGTCGGCGGCGCGCAGGCCGAAGCCGACCAGGACGGCCGCGTCGCACAGGTAGGCGCCGACCCGGTCCAGGTAGACGCCGGCCAGCGAGTACTGCTTCTTCCAGCGGGCCAGCTCGCCGTCGACGCAGTCGAGCAGCAGGTACAGCTGCACCGCGACGACGCCGAGCACGGCGCCCGCCACGCCCGGCACCAGGAGCGCCGGGGCGGCGAGGACGCCGGCCAGGGTCATCAGGTACGTCAGCTGGTTCGGGGTGACCCGGGTGTTCGCCAGCTGGCGGGTGATCCGCAGGGAGATCTCCCGCATGTAGAGGCGGCCGCCCCAGTGCTCGCCGCTCCGCCGGTCCTTCACACCCGGCGGGTGGACGACCGGGCGGAGCTCAGCTACCGATGGCTTTGGCATAGTCGGCGTACGCGTCCCTGATCTCGTCGGCGGACAGGTCGAGGTGTTCCAGGATGGTGAACCGGCCCGGCCGGGTCTGCGGGGCGAACTCCACCGCGCGCACGAACTCGTCGACGGCGAAGCCCATCTCCTCCGGCAGCACGGGCAGGCCGTGCCGGCGCAGGGTCTCCACGATCACGCCGGACTCCTCGCGGGCACCGCGCAGGTGCATCGCGAAGGCCGCGCCGAGGCCGCACTGCTCGCCGTGACTCGCCGCGCGGGTCGGGAAGAGCAGGTCGAAGGCGTGGCTGATCTCGTGGCAGGCGCCCGAGGAGGGGCGGCTGTCGCCACTGATCGACATGGCGATGCCGGACATCACCAGGCCCTCGGAGAGGGTGACCAGGAAGTCGTCGTCACCGACGCCGCCGGGGTGCCGGAGCACCGCCTCGCCCGCGCTGCGGGCCATGGCGGCGGCCAGGCCGTCGATCTTCTCGCCGGTCTCGCGGTGGGAGAGCTCCCAGTCCGCGAGGGCGGAGATGTTGGAGATCGCGTCGCCAATGCCGGAGCGGATGAAGCGGATCGGGGCGTCCCGGATCACGTCGAGGTCGATGACCAGCGCGATCGGGGTCGGGACGCCGTACGAGCCGCGCCCGTTGTCGTTGTCCAGGGTGGAGATCGGCGAGCAGATGCCGTCGTGCGACAGGTTGGTGGCTATGGCCACCAGCGGCAGCCCGACCCGGGCCGCCGCGTACTTCGTCACGTCGATGATCTTGCCGCCGCCGAGGGCGACCACGGCGTCGTACCGCTTGCCGCGCATGGCGTCGGCGAGCTTCACGGCCTCGTCGATGGTGCCGCCGGAGACCGTGTACCAGTCGGCGCCGGGCAGCTCGGGCGCGAACTGGTCGCGGAGCTTGAGCCCGGAGCCGCCGCTGATGGCGACGGCGATCTTGCCGTTGCTGGAGATCCGCTGGTCCGCGAGGAGCGCGGACAGGTCGTCCAGCGCTCCCCTGCGGATGTCGACGACGACCGGCGACGGGATCAGTCGGGTCAGTACCGGCACGCGATCTCCCGGCCCTTGGCGAGGTCGTCGTGGTTGTCGATCTCGACCCAGGAGACCTCGCCGATGGGCTCGACGTCGACGGTGAAGCCGCGGTTGACGAGCTCCTGGTAGCCGTCCTCGTAGTACAGGTCGGGGTCGCGCTCGAAGGTGGCCTTCAGGGCGTCGGCCAGCTCCTCGGCGGCCTCGGCCTCGATGAGGGTGACGCCGATGTACTCGCCGGTCGCCTCGGCCGGGTCCATCAGCTTCGTGATCTTCTGGACGCCCTTGCCCTCGGCGGTGACGACCTTCATCTCCTCGTCGGCGAGCTGCTTCACCGTGTCGAGGGCGAGGATGATCTTCTGGCCCTTGCCGCGGGCGGCGAGCAGGGTCTTCTCGACGGAGACCGGGTGGACGGTGTCGCCGTTGGCGAGGATCACACCGCGCTTGAGGACCTCACGGGCGCACCACAGGGAGTAGGCGTTGTTCCACTCCTCGGCCTTGTCGTTGTCGACCAGGGTGATCTGGAGGCCGTACTTCGCCTCCAGGGCCTCCTTGCGCGCGTAGACGGCCTCCTTGCGGTAGCCGACGACGATCGCGACCTCGGTGAGGCCGATCTCGGCGAAGTTCTTCAGCGTGAGGTCGAGGATGGTGGTGTCACCGTCCACGGGCACGAGGGCCTTCGGGAGGGTGTCGGTGTACGGGCGCAGTCGCCGTCCGGCACCGGCTGCCAGAACGAGGCCGATCATGCTGTTTCTCCTTCGTCGTGAACGGCGGGTGCTCCGGAGGAGACCCAGAAGCGGATGGACTCCACGAGCACCACGAGGGCGAGCGCGCCCGCCAGGGCGGTCAGCGCCAGGGTGAAGTCGTCGCCGCGGTCCACGAGGAGCGCGGCGAGGACGGTCACCAGGAGCGTGCGCCCCTCGTGTCCGCCGGTGATCCGCACCAGCCAGGCGGGCGGCGCGCCGGTGCCGCCGCGAATGCGGTACACCGTGTCGTAGTGATGGTAGGCGACCGCCGCGACCAGGCCGAATGCGGCGGGGACGGCCTGCGGCACGTCCGACCGGGCGGCGAGGACCAGGACCGTGCCGTACTCGGCGGCGCGGAAGAGCGGCGGGACGAGCCAGTCGAGGGCGCCCTTGAGGGGGCGGGCGACGGCGCGGCCGGCGAGGAGCGCGTAGCCGCCGGCGGCGGCGACGGGGACCCAGCCGCCGACCGGGGCGGTGACCGCGACGGCGAGCATGAGGGCGGCGCCGAGGAGCGCGGCGACCGGGGCGGGCGCCGGGAGGCGGCGGGCGATCCGGCCGGCCAGGAGCGCGAGCGGGCCGGAGTCCGCGAGGTCGGCGAGGGCCCGGGCGGCGCGGTCGGAGCGCGGGGCCCGGCGCTTCACCGAGCGCAGCAGCCGGCCGGCGGTGGTGTAGCAGGCGGCGAAGGCGCAGCCGACGATCAGCGCCCAGAAGACGATCCGGGGGCTGGTGGCGGCGGTGAGGACGGCGATCATCGCCCAGCGCTCGCCGATCGGCAGGATGATCATGCGCCGGGCCCAGACGGTCCAGCCGACGCCGTCGAGCCGGCTGGAGAGGGCCAGGCTGGTCCGGGCGGTGGAGCCCGGGGCCGCCGCGTCGTCGACGTTGGACTCGTTGAAGGAGAAGTCCACGACGTGCCGGCAGGTCATGAGGACCATCGCGGCGAGCGCGAGCGTCCAGACGTCGTCGCCGTTCCGGGCCGCGCCGAGGGCGAGGCCGGCGTAGAAGGCGTACTCCTTGGCGCGGTCGAAGGTGGCGTCGAGCCAGGCGCCCATCGTCGAGTACTTGAGCGCGTAGCGGGCGAGCTGCCCGTCGGTGCAGTCCAGGACGAAGGAGACCAGCAGCAGCACGCCGGCGGCGATGTAGCCGCCGCGCTCCCCGGTGGCCGCGCAGCCGGCCGCGATCAGGGCGGTGAGCAGCGAGGCGGTGGTGACCTGGTTGGGGGTGAGGCCGCGGCGGGCGCACCAGCGGGCGATGTACCGCGAGTAGGGGCTGATGAAGAAGGTGGTGAAGAAGCCGTCGTGGGCCTTCACCGCGGAGCGGAGGCGGACGGCCTCGTCGTCGACGGCGTCGACGGCGGCGCGGGCCTCCCGGCGGGCCTCGGCGTCGGCGGGGACGGTGGCGACGAGGGTGCCGAGGGCGGGCCGGTGGACGGCGACGCCGTCGGCGTCGAGGGCCTCGGCGACGGCCTCGGTGAGGTCCCGCTCGGGTGCGGCGGCGGCCGGGGCGGTGAGCGCGGGGGTCGCGGTCAGCGCGCGGGCGAGCGCCGGGCGGGCCTCGGGCCGCGCGGTGAGCGCGCCGGGCACGGCGGCGGCGGGGAAGCGGGGGTCGGTCAGCGCGAGGCGCAGCGCGTGCCGGTGTCCGACGAAGCGGGCGTCGACGAGGGCGACGCGCTCGCCCGCGGGGACGCCGGCCAGGAGGGTACGGGCCTCGTCGGCGCCGGTGGCCCGGCGGACGTCGAAGCCGAGCGACCGCAGATCAGCGTCGAGCGAGGATCCGGGTGCCGGCGGGCCGGTGAGGATGGCGGTCGACAGACGAACTCACTCCTTGGAACGGGCAGTGGGCCGGCGGGGGTCCTGACGGCCCCGGGCACGACGGTGCGCCCCGGGCCCCGGGCACCGGGCGGCGGCACGTCGGCTGAGGCTATCGGATGAACGGAGCGTGAGTTCACCGAGGCTTCGCACGCCGGACTCCCCCCGGTCCGCCCCTCGCCGCCGGGGTGCGCCGCGCTCCGCGCGATCATCATCGGTGATCGGCGGCCCGCCCTCCAAACCGCCGTCGGGGGTGCCCTCGACGGCATTCCGGCAGGTGATCGCACGATTGTCGGCCGAATGGACATCGTCGCAGGTCAGAGCAATGACAACGGTGTTCAGTACCGTGTTGCACATACCCCCCACCCGTAGTTCACTGACGTCTCGGGGCACCGACGGAACAGGACTTGGGAGGCCATGTCATGGGGGCTGGACACGACCACGGGCACAGCCACGGGGGCACGCCGCCGACCGGCACCGCGGGCGCCGCGTACCGCAGCCGGTTGCGGATCGCGCTCGGCATCACGCTCTCCGTGATGGTGGTCGAGATCGTCGGCGGTCTGGTCGCCGACTCGCTGGCGCTGATCGCGGACGCGGCGCACATGGCGACCGACGCGATCGGTCTGGCGATGGCGCTGCTCGCGATCCACTTCGCCAACCGGCCGCCGTCCGGGAACCGCACCTTCGGCTTCGCCCGCGCGGAGATCCTGGCGGCGCTCGCCAACTGTCTGCTGCTGCTCGGCGTCGGCGGCTACGTGCTGTACGAGGCGATCCAGCGGTTCATGGAGCCGGCCGAGACCAAGGGCGGGCTCGCCATCGCCTTCGCCGTGGTCGGCCTGGTGGCCAACGTGGTCTCGCTGTCGCTGCTCATGCGGGGGCAGAAGGAGAGCCTGAACGTCCGGGGCGCCTATCTGGAGGTGCTGGCCGACGCGCTCGGTTCGGTGACGGTGATCGTCGCCGCCGGGATCATCCTGCTGACCGGCTGGCAGTACGCCGACCCGATCGCCTCCCTGGTCATCGGCCTGATGATCGTGCCGCGCACGGTGAAGCTGCTGCGGGAGACGCTGGACGTGCTCCTGGAGGCGGCGCCCAAGGGCGTGGACATGGCGGAGGTGCGGGCGCACATCCTGGCCCTGCCGGGCGTCGAGGACGTGCACGACCTGCACGCCTGGACGATCACCTCCGGGATGCCGGTCCTCTCCGCGCACGTGGTGGTGGACGCGGCGGCGCTGGACTCGGTGGGCCACGAGAAGATGCTCCACGACCTCCAGGGCTGCCTGGGCGACCACTTCGACGTGGAGCACTGCACCTTCCAGCTGGAGCCGGCCGGGCACGCCGCGCACGAGGCCAAGCTCTGTCTGTGACTGTTAGCCTGGGGGGACGAACACGTGCGTGAGAGGAGCTGAGGTCGATGACCGTCGCGATGGAGGCCGCCGTCCGCGGCCGCACCCGGTCCAGCCTCAGCTCCCGGGTCTCCGGCTGACCTGATCCCGGTTCTTCCACCGGTCCGTCACGTCGTCGGCCGGGACCCTTTCACACCAAGGGTTTCCACGTTGTCCGACAACGACATCCAGCACACCTCCGCGTCCCACGACGCCTTCTTCGCCCTGCACCACGGTCTTCCGCGGCAGGGTCCCGGCTCGGACGCCACCACCCGCCGGCTCCTCGGGGCGGCGGGACCGCTGCCCGAGCGTCCGCGCGTGCTCGACCTGGGCTGCGGCCCCGGCCGCTCCGCGCTGCTCCTGGCCGCCGAGGCGCACGCCGAGGTGACCGCGGTCGACACCCACGAGCCGTTCCTCGCCGAGCTGCGCGCGGCGGCCGCCGCGCGCGGTCTCGCCGACTCGGTCCGCGCCGTACGGGGCGACATGGGCGCGCTGCCCTATCCCGACGGTTCCTTCGACCTGGTCTGGGCCGAGAGCTCGGTCTTCGTGATCGGCTTCGACCGGGCGCTCGCCGAGTGGCGCCGGCTGCTCGCGCCGGGCGGGACGCTGGTCCTCACCGAATGCGTGTGGACCACCGACGCGCCCGCCGCGGGGGCCCGCGCCTTCTGGGACGAGCACTATCCGCTGCGTACGGTCGCCGAACTCGCCGCCGTCGCGGTCGAGGCCGGCTACCACGTGCTCGACACCTTCCTCCAGCCCGACGGCGACTGGGACGAGTACTACGTCCCGCTCGCCGAGCACGCCGACGCCGCCGACACCTCGCTGCCCGGCATGGCCGGGGCGGTGGCGGCCGCGCGGGCCGAGATCGCGCTCCGCCGCGACCACGGCGGCGACTACGGCTACGCGGGGCTGGTGCTCCGCCCGGCCGACCCCCGCTGGCCGACCCGCGCCGAGCGGGAGTCCGACCACGCGGCCGTACGGGCCGTGACCGCGGCGGCCTTCGGGTCGCCGGCCGAGGCCGAGCTCGTCGACGCGCTGCGCGCCGACCCGGACGCCTGGCTGCCCGGGCTCTCGCTGGTCGCCGAGGCCCCGGACGGTTCGGTCGCCGCGCACGCGCTGATCACCCGCTGCCGGGTGGGCGGGGCGCCGGCGGCGGCGCTGGCACCGGTCTCGGTGGCGCCGGAGCACCAGCGGACGGGGGCCGGGCAGGCCGTCGTCCGGGCGGCGCTCGACGCGGCGCGGCGCGCGGGCGAGCCGCTGGTGCTCGTGCTGGGCCATCCGGAGTACTACCCCCGGTTCGGTTTCGTACGGGCGTCCGCATATGGAATCAAGCCAGGTTTCGAGGTTCCGGACGAAGCGATGATGGCGCTGGTCCTGGACGGTTCGGTTCCGGTCCCGGCGGGCACCCTCGCGTATCCGGCGGCTTTCGGGGTCTGACCTGCCCCTGACCATCCCGCCGCTCCCCCGCGCCGGTGTACTCCGGTGCGGTGGGAGCGGCGGGCTCCGGCCGCCGAAGTGCGGACAAGCCGGTTTTGTACGGCAGACTGGGGTGGCCCCCACGGGCCGAGGACCGAAGCGAAGGATGGGTATGCCGACCACACAGGGCACCACGGCCGAGATCGCGCCGGGGCTTGCGTCGAAGCTCTCGTCGAACGGCACGGAGCCGTCCGCCACCCCGGAGCCGATCATGCTGGAACTGGTCGACGAGGCCGGGAACACCATCGGTACGGCGGAGAAGCTCGCCGCCCACCAGGCCCCCGGGCAGCTGCACCGCGCGTTCTCGGTCTTCCTCTTCGACGAGGAGGGCCGGCTGCTGCTGCAGCGCCGGGCGCTCGGCAAGTACCACTCCCCCGGCGTCTGGTCGAACACCTGCTGCGGTCACCCCTACCCGGGCGAGGCGCCGTTCGCGGCGGCCGCCCGGCGCACCTTCGAGGAGCTCGGCGTCTCCCCCACCCTGATGGGCGAGGCCGGCACCGTCCGCTACAACCACCCGGACCCGGCCTCGGGCCTGGTGGAGCAGGAGTACAACCACCTCTTCGTCGGCCTGGTGCAGGCCACGCCGGAGCCGGACCCGGAGGAGATCGGCGAGTACGCCTTCGTCACCCCGGCCGAGCTGGCCGAGCGGCACGCGGCCGCGCCGTTCTCCGCCTGGTTCATGACGGTGCTCGACGCGGCGCGTCCCGCGATCAGGGAGCTGACGGGTCCTGCCGGGGGCTGGTGACCCGGCCGTCCGCCGCCGTCCCCGGCCCCGGTGCCATCGGGGCCAGGGGCAGCGCCGCCCAGATGATCTTTCCGCCGCCCGCGGTGTGCTCGACGTCGCAGGCGCCGCCGGCCTCCAGGGCGATCTCCTTCACCAGGAGCAGTCCCCGGCCGCCGGTCTGGCCGTAGTCCGCCTCCAGGGCCTTGGGCCGGTAGGGGTGGTTGTCCTCGACGGACACCCGCACCCACTCCGGTCCGATGGCCACCTCGACCGCTATCTCCGGGGAGAGCAGCGCCGCGTGCCGCACGGCGTTGGTCACCAGCTCGGAGACGATCAGCAACAGCCCGTGCCGGATGTCCTCGTGGACCGGAACTCCCTGGCGGGCCAGCAGGTCGCGTACCGCGTGCCGGGCCTGGGGGACGGAGACGTCGACCGCGGGAGCGGTGAAGCGCCAGACTCCTTCGTAGGACGGTGGCCGGGCGGGGACACCTCCGCGGGTCTCCATGGTCCGGTTCCCACCCTCGTGCTCGATTCTCGCCACGCTTCGAGTCTTGGCAATTCGGAGGGGTCTCCCGACCTACTGACCAGAAGTCGACATCTATCGACCACCTTCTGATCGATGGCGTATGCCGACGTCAGTTGTTCGACTGGTCCTGTGCGTTTTCCGAGGGCGTCGCCGGGGGCGGTTCCGTGGCCGGTTCCGGCTGCGGGGTGACCATGCCGACGATCCGCCGGCCGCCGACGCCGATGGCGATCAGCCCGAGGCCGTCGAAGAGCAGCGCCAGGGAGAAGAAGCAGCCGATCACGTACCGGCTGCTGTCCGGCCAGTCGAAGAGGACCAGGACGCCCAGGAGCACCCCGAAGGCGCCCTGGAGCAGGGTCCAGCCGAACTGCGGCCCGCGCACCACCACGCTGCCGACCAGCCGGAAGACGCCGCCGGTGAGGAAGAGCAGGGCGGCGAACATGGTCAGCGCCTCGGCCGTGCCCTCCGGGTGCCGCAGGACCACGCAGCCGGCCGCGAGGTTCACCGCCGCGACCACCGCCGCCAGCCAGAAGTAGCTGGTGCCCCGCGACGAGTAGGCCTGGAGCAGGCCCACCAGACCGCCGATCAGCAGCAACCAGCCGAAGAGCCACATGGAGGTGAGGGTGGCGAGGCCGGTGTACACCAGGCCGACGATCCCGCAGATCACCAGGATCGCGCCGAGCGCGGCCAGCCAGCCGAAGCTGCGGCCGAGCCTCTTGCCCTCGCGGGCCATCTCCTGGACGGGATCGAGGGCCTCGTCCCGGGACTTCCTGGCCATCGTGCCTCCTCACGGCTGCCTGACGACCCCTTCCTGATCGTACGGTCGGCGCCGCTGGATAGCATCCGGCCCATGGAGACCGTGGAGCCCCGGCTCGTCGACAGCGTCACGGACGGGGTCGCGACCCTCGTCATCAGCAACCCCGCCAAGCGCAACGCCATGACGGCCGGGATGTGGCGGTCGCTGCCCGCCGTCCTCGACCGCCTCGCCGCCGACCCCGCCGTCCGGGTCCTCGTGCTGACCGGCGCGGGCGACACCTTCTGTGCCGGCGCCGACATCTCGACGCTGCGCGAACCGGGCGACGAGCAGCAGACGCTGGCGGTCCGCGCCGAGGAGGCCCTCGCCGCCTTCCCCAAGCCGACCCTCGCCGCCGTCCGCGGCTACTGCGTCGGCGGCGGCAGCCAGCTGGCCGGCGCCTGCGACCTGCGGTTCGCGGCGGAGGGCGCCCGGTTCGGGATCACCCCGGCGAAGCTGGGCATCGTCTACCCGTCCTCCTCGACCCGGCGGCTCACCGCCCTGGTCGGCCCCGCCACCGCGAAGTACCTGCTCTTCTCCGGCGAGCTGATCGACACCGAGCGGGCGCTGCGGACCGGCTTCGTGGACGAGGTGCACCCGGCGGAGGGACTGGCGAAGCGGGTCGACGAGTTCTGCCGGACCCTCGCCTCCCGCTCGCTGCTCACCCAGGCGGCGGCCAAGGAGTTCGCCGACGGGCGCCTCGACCGGGACGCGCACTGGACGGCGCAGGCGCGCGGCAGCGGCGACACCGCGGAGGGCGTCGCCGCCTTCCTGGAGCGCCGGGCGCCCCGCTTCACGTACGGGCTCTGAGGGTCAGCCCTGCGGCAGGTCCGCGGTGGCGACCTCGCGCCAGCGCTCCACCAGGTGGGCGGGGGCCTTCAGCGGGGAGCCCGCGTCGTACGGCGGCTGCGGGTCGTACTCGGTGAGCAGCTGGACGGTCATGGCGGCCTCGTCGCCGGCGATCCGGCCGAGCAGGTGCAGGCCCATGTCGATGCCGGAGGAGACGCCGGCGGCCGTCACGTACTTGCCGTCGAAGACGACCCGCTCGCCGGTGGGCTCGACGCCCAGCGCGCGCAGCTCCTCGTAGGCCAGCCAGTGGGTGGTCGCGCGGCGGCCGTCGAGCAGTCCGGCGGCGGCGAGGAGGAGCGCGCCGGTGCAGACCGAGGTGGTCCAGGTGCTGGTGGAGTCGGCGGTGCGGAGCCATTCCTGGATCTCCGGGTCGTGCATGGCCTGCCGGGTCTCGGGGCCGCCGGGGACGAGGACGATGTCCGGGTGCGGCACGTCGGCGAGGGCCTTGTCGGCGACGAGCGCGAGGTTGCCCTGGTCGTTGCGGACCGGTCCGGGCCGCCGGGCGACGAAGACGGTCTCCGCCCCGGGGAGCCGGGAGAGGATCTCGTACGGGCCGACGGCGTCGAGCGTGGTGAAGCCCTCGAAGAGGAGCACGGCGATCTGCATGGCGGTCCCTTTCAGCTGACGGGTGCGTGGAAGCGGCGGCGGTAGTCGGCCGGGGCGGTGCCGAGCGCCTTCACGAAGGCGCGGCGCATGGCCTCGGGGGTGCCGTAGCCGGCGGCCCGGGAGACCTCCTCGACCCCGTCGGTGGTCTCCTCCAGGAGCCGGCGGGCGTGTTCGAGGCGGATCCGGTCGACGTAACGGCCCGGGGTGACCCCGGTCTCGGCGTGGAAGGTGCGGGCGAAGTGGCGGGGGGAGAGCCGGGCGCGGGCGGCGAGCCGGTCGACGGACAGGTCCTCGTCCGGGTGCTCGGCGATCCACGCCTGGACGTCGCGCAGCGGTTCGCGGCGCGCGGTCTGGGCGGCGAGCTGGGCGCTGAACTGGGCCTGGTTGCCCGGTCTGCGGAGGAAGACCACGAGCATCCGGGCGATGGCGAGGGCCGCCTCCCGGCCCAGGTCCTCCTCCACGAGGGCGAGGGCCAGGTCGATGCCGGCGGTGACCCCGGCGGAGGTCGAGATCCGGCCGTCCCGGACGAAGATCGGCTCGGGGTCCACCTCGACCTCCGGGTGGCGGCGGGCGAGGTGCTCGCAGGCCATCCAGTGGGTGGTGGCCCGGTGCCCGTCGAGGAGCCCCGCCTCGGCGAGCCGCAGCGCCCCGGTGCAGACCGAGACCAGCCGCTCGGCGCGCGGGCCGTGGACGCGCAGCCAGTCGACGAGGGCCCGGTCGGCGCCCCGGGTGCCGTCGCCGCCGGGCACGACGAGGGTGTGCGGCGGGCCGTCGGCGACGGCGTCCGCGAGTGCGGTGTCGGGGAGGATCCGCAGTCCGCTGCCGGTGCGGACCGGTCCGCCGTCCAGGGAGGCGGTACGGATCGGGTACGGGTCCTCCGCCGCGCCCGAGGCCCAGCCGGCGGCGTGGAACACCTCGACGGGTCCGGTGACGTCGAGGCTCTGCACGCCGTCGAAGAGGACGACGAGGACGGGACGCGGGGTCATGGCTCCATCCTTCGGGCCCGGCGAGGCCGGCCGCAAGGACGGTCACCCCACCTTTCCTGCCATCGGGGCGGCGGGTGACCGGAAGGCCGTTCCCTCCGTACCGAGCAGTCGGTTAGGTTCTGGTGCCATGACCACCTCGCTGCCGCCGCGGGCCGGGCGCCGCTGCCACAACGCCCTGAACCCGCTCCACTCGACGCTGTACTTCTCCCCCGACCTGGACCGGGAGTTCGGGGCGCTCGGCTTCACCGACCCCTCCGCGATGCGGCTCGCCGGCCGCAGCGCCGCGCTCGGCGCCGTCGGCCCCGGGACGGTCGCCGCGGCCTTCTACAACTACAGCCACGAGCTGCTGGCCCGGCACCTGCCGGCCGTCTGGGAGACCGCCTCCCCCGCCACCGTCCTCGACGCCCGGCTGCGGACCGTCGACGCCACCCTGCGCCGGCTGCTCGGCGAGGAGACCGTCGCCTCCCCGGAGATGGCCGAGGCCGCCGGACTCGCCCTGCGGGCCGCCGAGGCGTGCACCCGGCACGCCCGGCCGCTGTACTCCGCCCACGCCGACCTGCCGGTCCCCGAGGAGCCGCACCTCGCCTACTGGCACGCGGCCACCCTGCTGCGCGAACACCGCGGCGACGGGCACCTGGCGGCGCTGCTCTCCGCGGGCCTCGACCCGGTCGAGGCGCTGGCCTCCCACACCGCCACCGGCAAGGGCATGGCGCCGCGCTGGGTCCTCGGCACCCGGGGCTGGGGCCGCGCCGACTGGGAGGCCGCCCGGGAGCGGCTGCGCGGGCGCGGGATCCTCGACGCGGACGGCGAGCTGACCGAGGCCGGCGTCCGCCTGCGGGAGGAGCTGGAGGAGACCACGGACCGCCTGGACGCCGCCCCGTACGAGCACCTCGGCGCGGCCGGCGTGGAGCGGCTCACCGAGCTGGGCCGCGGCTTCCTGGTCGCCGCCGCGGGCGCGGGCGCCTTCCCCGCCGACCTCGTCGGCAAGGGCTGAGCCCCGGGGACGCCCCGCGCGGCGCGCGCGAGGACGGGTCGGTTGCCGCGTACGGGTGACCGACCCGGCACAATGCACTCGCAAGCAGCAGGCACGAGAAGGCGAGTCGGGACACCGTGACGACGTCCATCGAAGCAAGGATCGCCGAGGAGCTCGGCGTACGCGAGCGACAGGTGAAGGCGGCGGTCGAGCTGCTCGACGGCGGCTCCACCGTGCCGTTCATCGCGCGCTACCGCAAGGAAGCGACCGAGATGCTCGACGACGCGCAGCTCCGCACCCTGGAGGAGCGGCTGCGGTACCTGCGCGAGCTGGAGGACCGGCGGGCCGCCGTCCTCGACTCGGTGCGCGAGCAGGGCAAGCTCACCGAGGAGCTGGAGGCCCGGATCCTGGCCGCCGACACCAAGGCGCGCCTGGAGGACATCTACCTGCCGTTCAAGCCGAAGCGGCGGACCAAGGCGCAGATCGCCCGCGAGGCCGGTCTGGCGCCGCTGGCGGAGGGGCTGCTGGCCGATCCGTCGGTGGAACCGGCCGCCGCGGCGGCCGCGTTCGTGGACGCGGACAAGGGCGTGGCCGACGCGTCGGCGGCCCTGGAGGGCGCGCGGGCGATCCTCACCGAGAAGTTCTCCGAGGACGCCGACCTGATCGGCGAGCTGCGCGAGCGGATGTGGGGCCGGGGCCGGCTGGTCGCCAGGGTCCGCGAGGGCAAGGAGCAGGACGGCGCGAAGTTCGCCGACTACTTCGACTTCGCCGAGCCGTTCACCCAGCTGCCCTCCCACCGGGTCCTCGCGATGCTGCGCGGCGAGAAGGAGGACGTGCTCGGCCTGGAGCTCGAACCGGAGGAGGCCACCGACGGGCCCTCGTCGTACGAGCCGATCGTGGCGCACCGCTTCGGCATCGCCGACCGGGGGCGCCCCGGCGACAAGTGGCTCCAGGACACGGTCCGCTGGGCCTGGCGCACCCGGATCCTGGTGCACCTCGGGATCGACCTGCGGCTGCGGCTGCGGACGGCCGCCGAGGACGAGGCCGTCCGGGTCTTCGCGGCGAACCTGCGGGACCTGCTGCTCGCCGCCCCGGCGGGCACCCGGGCCACGCTGGGCCTCGACCCCGGCTTCCGCACCGGCGTGAAGGTGGCGGTGGTCGACGCGACCGGCAAGGTCGTCGCCACCGACACGATCTACCCGCACGTCCCGGCCAACAAGTGGGACGAGTCGCTGGCGAAGCTGGCGCGGCTCGCGAAGGAGCACGCGGTCGAGCTGGTCGCCATCGGCAACGGCACGGCCTCCCGCGAGACCGACAAGCTCGCCGGTGAACTCCTCGCCAAGCACCCCGAGTTGAACCTGACGAAGGTGATGGTCTCGGAGGCCGGCGCCTCGGTCTACTCGGCCTCCGCCTTCGCCTCGCAGGAACTCCCGGGCCTGGACGTGTCGTTGCGCGGCGCGGTGTCGATCGCCCGCCGCCTCCAGGACCCGCTGGCCGAGCTGGTGAAGATCGACCCGAAGTCGATCGGCGTCGGCCAGTACCAGCACGACCTCGCCGAGACGAAGCTCTCGCGCTCGCTCGACGCGGTGGTCGAGGACTGTGTGAACGGCGTCGGCGTCGACGTCAACACCGCCTCGGCGCCGCTGCTTTCGCGGGTCTCCGGGATCAGCGCGGGCCTCGCCGAGAACATCGTGGCGCACCGCGACGCCAACGGCCCCTTCCGCTCCCGCAAGGGGCTGAAGGACGTGGCCCGGCTCGGCCCGAAGGCGTACGAGCAGTGCGCGGGCTTCCTGCGGATCCGGGGCGGCGACGACCCGCTGGACGCCTCGGCGGTGCACCCGGAGGCGTACCCGGTGGTGCGGCGGATGGCGAAGACCACCGGCGGCGAGGTCGCCGCGCTGATCGGCGACACGGGGACGCTGCGGTCGCTGCGCGCGGGCGACTTCGTGGACGAGACCTTCGGTCTGCCGACCGTCACCGACATCCTGCGCGAGCTGGAGAAGCCCGGGCGCGACCCGCGACCCGCCTTCCGGACGGCCACCTTCAAGGAGGGCGTCGAGAAGATCGGCGACCTGGTGTCGGGGATGGTGCTGGAGGGTGTCGTCACGAACGTGGCGGCGTTCGGGGCGTTCGTGGACGTCGGTGTGCACCAGGACGGTCTGGTGCACGTCTCGGCCATGTCGAAGACCTTCGTCAAGGACCCGCGGGACGTGGTGAAGCCGGGTGACGTGGTGAAGGTGAAGGTGCTGGACGTCGACATCCCGCGCAAGCGGATCTCGCTGACGCTGCGGCTGGACGACGAGGCGGCGGCGTCCGAAGCGGCGCCCAAGCGGGAGCGGGGCGGTCGGCCGCCGCAGCAGCGGCAGGGGCAGGGCCAAGGCCGGGGGCAGTCCCGCGGGCAGGGCCAGGGGCAGTCCCGCGGGCAGGCCGCGGCGCCGTCCAACTCCGCGATGGCGGACGCGCTGCGGAAGGCGGGGCTGCTCGGGGAGGGGCGCAAGCGGCGCTGAGGCGCGGCGGGGGGGCAAACGAGCCCACGCGCCCGCGGGGGGGCCGGTGGCGTTTTGCCCCCCCACCCCCCGGGCATTGTCCCGCGCGCGGCCCCCCCCCCCGGG
>NZ_JBHYKM010000019.1:78538-87199 GCF_042741435.1 Streptomyces sp. NPDC058955
ACTGCTATTGGCGTGGGCGGGTTATGGTGTTTTTATGAGCCTGGGGGGGGCGCACGGGGCGGGGCGGGGGGGGGGGGGCCCACGGGGGGGGTGGCGCCCGGGAGGGCGCCGTTCCGTTGTGCCCACCCTCCCCCGAGGACTTCGTCCAGGGGGTGCCCCCAGCCCTGCGGAACGCCTGCCCGCACCGGGGTTACGGCAGGAAGCGCAGGGCCCAGTCGGCGCGGTTCGAGACGGTGAGGTCGTCGTCCTCCGTCAGGGGGCGGAGGACCTTCTCCGCCGTCTTCGGGTCGGACTGGACCAGGTCCACGATCTCCGTGGCCAGGCCGTCCTGGTCGTCGCCGAGGTCCACCGCCGAGGCGCGGACCAGGATCGGCAGGGTGGTCGGGCCGCCGAGGGCGGCGAGGACGCCGCCGAGGAGTTCGCGGGCGTAGCCGTTGCGCTCGGCGACGGCCCGGTCCAGTTCGGACTCCAGGCGCGGCAGCAGCGCCCGGTCGCCGCCGGCCGCGATCTCGTCGGCGAGGTCGATCGTGGCGTCGACGTCGGCGTCGAGGTCGTCCAGCATCGCGAGGAGCCGGGTCACGCTGTCGTCGGTCATGGTGCCTCCTGGAATGCGCCGTCCACGAGGACGGGGACGGCGGTCGACGCGTCGAGTTCGGCGGCCACCTCCACGTCCCGCGGATAGCCGTACTCGTACAGTTCACGGCCCGATGCGCAGCCGTGCAAGGCGGCGACCGGGTCCTCCGTGGCGGCCCACAGCGTGGCCGCCGCGGTCGCCTCCGGGGTCAGGTGGAGCCCCGGCGCGAGGGCGCGCAGGGCGTCGAGGACCGCGCCGGCCCCGAGGTGGTCCTCCAGGGCGGGGCGGAGGGAGCCGTCCGGCCACCGCTCGCCGGACGCGATCACGGCGAGGGGGCGCGCCCCGGAGCCGTATCCGTCCCGCAGGATCCGTGCGGCGACGGCCCGGCGGTTGCGCAGCGAGGCGGCGATCACGGTCGCGCCGCCGGCCGCGGCCTCCGCGCTGATCGTGGAGCCGTTGGGGGACGGCAGGACGAGCCGGCCGGGCCGGGGCGCGGCGCGCAGGGCGGCCGGGGAGAGCGACCACGGGTGCGTCCCGGTGGCCTCGCTCCGGCCGACGGCGAGGACGGCGTCCCGCTCGCGGGCGTACGCGGCCGCCGTGGCGTCCCGCCATCGGTACGGGTACACGGCCGTGCCGGCCTCGACGGCGACGCCGACCGCCGTCGTGAAGGAGAGCACGTCGACGACGACCAGGCAGGCCGGGGCGAGGGCCCGTGCCTCGACGGGCCCCCAGCCGAAGGCGACGGTCATCAGAGTTCGGTGACCTTGCCGTCGGCGACCTCGACGCGCCGGTTGACGCGGATCGCGTCGAGCATCCGGCGGTCGTGGGTGACGAGGAGGAGGGTGCCCTGGTAGGAGTCGAGGGCGGACTCCAGCTGCTCGATGGCGGGCAGGTCGAGGTGGTTCGTCGGCTCGTCGAGGACGAGGAGGTTGACGCCCCTGCCCTGGAGGAGGGCGAGCGCGGCGCGGGTCCGCTCGCCGGGCGAGAGGGTGGTGGCGGGGCGCAGCACGTGGTCGGCCTTGAGGCCGAACTTGGCGAGCAGGGTGCGGACGTCGGCCGGTTCGGTGTCCGGGACGGCGGCGCAGAACGCGTCGAGGAGCGTCTCGGTGCCGTGGAAGAGCTTGCGGGCCTGGTCGACCTCGCCGACGACGACGCCGGAGCCGAGGACGGCGTGGCCGGAGTCGAGCGGGAGGCGGCCGAGGAGGGCGGCGAGCAGGGTGGACTTGCCGGCGCCGTTCGCGCCGGTGACGGCGACCCGGTCGGCCCAGTCGATCTGGAGCGAGACCGGCCCGAAGGAGAAGTCGCCGCGGCGGACCTCGGCGTCGCGGAGGGTGGCGACGACGGAGCCGGAGCGGGGGGCGGCGGCGATCTCCATCCGCAGCTCCCACTCCTTGCGGGGCTCCTCGACGACGTCCAGGCGCTCGATCATGCGCTGGGTCTGGCGGGCCTTCGCGGCCTGCTTCTCGCTGGCCTCGCCGCGCAGCTTGCGGCCGATCTTGTCGTTGTCGGTCGCCTTGCGGCGGGCGTTGCGGACGCCCTTGTCCATCCAGTTGCGCTGCATGAGGGCGCGGCCCTCCAGCGCGGACTTCTTGTCGGCGTACTCCTCGTACTCCTCGCGGGCGTGCCGGCGGGCGGTGGCCCGCTCCTCCAGGTAGGCGTCGTAGCCGCCGCCGTAGAGGGTGATCTGCTGCTGGGCGAGGTCGAGTTCGAGGACCTTGGTGACGGTGCGGGTGAGGAACTCGCGGTCGTGGCTGACGACGACCGTGCCGGCCCGCAGGCCCTTCACGAAGGCCTCCAGGCGTTCCAGGCCGTCGAGGTCGAGGTCGTTGGTCGGCTCGTCGAGGAGGAAGACGTCGTAGCGGGAGAGGAGGAGGGAGGCGAGGCCGGCGCGGGCGGCCTGGCCGCCGGAGAGGCCGGTCATCGGCTGGTCGAGGTCGACGGTGAGGCCGAGGGAGGCGGCGACCTCCTCGGCGCGCTCGTCGAGGTCGGCGCCGCCGAGGTCCAGCCAGCGCTCCAGGGTGGTGGCGTACGCGTCGTCGGCGCCGGGGGTGCCGTCGACGGGGGCCGGGGGGGCCCCGGCCCACGCGGGCCCGGCCGCCGCGCCGCCCGGGCGGCCGGCCAGGAACGCGCGGACGGTCTCCCCGGCGCGCCGCTCGGGCTCCTGCGGGAGGTGTCCGACGGTCGCGGTCGGCGGGGAGAGCCGGACCTCGCCCTCCTCGGGGGTGTCGAGCCCGGCGAGCAGCCGCAGCAGGCTGGACTTGCCGGCGCCGTTGACGCCGACGAGGCCGATGACGTCGCCGGGGGCGACGACGAGGTCGAGCCCGGCGAAGAGGGTGCGTTCGCCGTGGCCGGCGGCGAGGTCCTTGGCGACGAGAGTGGCAGTCATCAGACCACGCATCCTACGTGGGCGGCGGGGGGCTCCCGGGTACGGTCCGGGCATGGACGGCGACGTGATCGTGGTGGGTGGCGGGGTGATCGGGCTGACGACGGCGGTGACGCTGGCGGAGCGGGGGCTGCGGGTCCGGGTGTGGTCCCGGGATCCGGCGGAGGAGACGACGTCGGCGGTGGCGGGCGCCCTGTGGTGGCCGTACCGGATCGAGCCGGCGGAGGAGGCCGGGGCCTGGGCGCTGGAGTCGCTGCGGGTGTACGGGGAGCTGGCGGGGGCGCCGGAGGAGACCGGGGTGCGGTGGGTGCCGGGGGTGCACGCCGACACCGTCCTGGACGGGCTCGGGGCGTGGGCGGCGGGGGTGGAGGGGCTGCGGCAGCTGCCGGCCGGGGAGGTGCCGGGGCCGTACGCCACGGGGCTCGCGGCCCGGCTGCCGCTGATCGACATGCCGGTCCACCTGGCGTGGCTGCGGGCCCGGCTGGCGGCGGCGGGCGGGGTGGTCGAGCGGCGGACGGCGCGCGGCTGGGCGGAGCCGGCGGCGGTGGCGCCCGTGGTGGTGAACTGCACCGGTCTGGCCGCGCGGGAGCTGGTGCCGGACGGTGGACTGCGGCCGGTGCGGGGGCAGTTGGTGCTGGTGGAGAACCCGGGGATCGAGGAGTGGTTCACGGCGGCGGACGCGGGGGCCGTGGAGACGACGTACTTCTTCCCGCAGCCGGGCCGGCTGGTGCTGGGCGGGACCGCCGAGGAGGGCGCGGAGGGGCTGGTGCCGGATCCGGCGACGGCGGCGGGGATCGTGGCGCGGTGCGCGCGGGTCCGGCCGGAGATCGCCGGGGCCCGGGTGCTGGGGCACCGGGTGGGGCTGCGTCCGGCCCGGGCGGGCGGGGTGCGCGTCGAGGCGGAGCGGCTGCCGGGCGGGGGGCGGCTGGTGCACCACTACGGGCACGGGGGCGCCGGGGTCACGGTGGCGTGGGGGTGTGCGCGGCGGGCGGCGGAGCTGGTGACGGGCTGACAGGCGGCGGCGCGGGGCGGCCCGCGGCGGGGGGGGGGGGGGGGGGGGGGGGGGGGGGGGGGGGGGGGGGGGGGGGCGGCCGGCCCGCCGGCCCCGGTCGGGTGGGGGGGGGGCCGTCGGGGGTGCGGCGGGCGGCCCGCCGGGGGTCACCTGCCGAAGGGCGGGGCCACGACCTCGTCGGCGCGGGCGCACTGCTTGGCCCGGCGCTCCAGGGCGTCGGCGCGGGCGGTGGCCCGGCGGGCCTCCTCGCGGGCGCCGAGGCGCTTGAGCTGGGCGGCCCGGTCGCGCTCGTCGCGGGCCTGCTTGTGGAGCTGGTTGACGTTGCAGGTGCCGCTCGTGGCGGCCTCGGCCACCGGGGCGGTGACGGTCTGGCCGAGCAGCAGGCCCCCGGCCAGCAGCACGGTGGCGAGCAGGGCGCGGCGCGCACGCGTCGCGTTGTACATGTGTTTCTCCAAGTCAGAGCCGTGGCGGCCCGTTTGAGGCATGGTCAGTACCAGCGGGTAACTTTACGCGGTCCGACGGCACCGAACGGACACGACCCGCCGTACCCACCCGATCGTCAACACTCCTCCACGGAACGGCCACCGACGAGGTGATGGGCGGCCCGGCCGTCGAGCAGCAGGGGGACGAGCAGCCGCTGCGACTGGCGCAGCGGGACGAACGCGCCGCCGCCCGGCTCGCGGCGCACCGTCACGCCGTGCAGGGCGAGTTCGTCGCCCGCCTCGGCGTACTGGACGGCGTCGAGGCGGTAGCCGCAGGGCGGGTCGGCGAGGATCTCGGCGGGCTCGGGCGGGTCGTTGTCGGCGCCGCCGAGGTAGACGGGGCCGCGGTCGGCGAGGCCGGTGAGCCGGGCGGCGGCGGTGGCCGCGGCGAGCGGGCCGCCGCGCTCGGAGACGTAGCCGAAGACGTCCCGCAGCGCGGTGAGGTGGGTGGCGACCCTGCGCCGCTGGGAGAGTGCCGGGTCGCGCTCCTCGGCCTCGCCGAGCGGGTCCTCCCGGGTCTCGGCGAGCAGGGCGGCCATGTGCTTGATCCCGGCCGTGTTGCGCAGGATGCGTTCCTGGCCGTCGCCGGCGACCTGCCGCACCGGGCGGCCGGTGAGCGGGTCGGTCCAGATGCCGTAGACGCCGTGGGTGTGTCCGGCGCGGGCGGCGCCGGGGCGGACGTACTCCTCCGAGAGGGTGCGGGACTCGGCGTGCACGCGGGCGTCGGTGTCGAGGCTGCGCGGCCAGAGGGTGAGCAGGTCCTTGTCGTAGTAGCCGGGGGTGGCGCCGTACTCGTGGAGGTCGTGGACGAGGTCGGGCCGCCGGTCGCGGAGGACGGCGGCGAGGGCGCGGGCCTCGGGGGTGCGCAGGGCGAGGTGGTCGCGGTTGACGTCGATGCCGGCGGCGTTGCCGCGGGTGCCGGCCTCGCGCCCGTCGGGGTTGGCGTTGGGCACGACGAGGACGGTGGTGCGGGCGAGGAGGCGCAGGGTGCCGGGGTCGCGGGTGCGGGCCAGGTCGCGGACGGTGGTGAGGCACGCCTCCCGGCCCGCCGGTTCGTCGCCGTGCTGGCCGCAGACGAGCAGGACCGTCACGGCGCCGTGGGCGGCGCCGAGTTCGGCGAGCCGCAGCGGCCGGCCCTGCCCGCTGGTGCCGATGGTGGTGACCGCGACCCGGTCGCCGTCCCGGTCGACGGCGGCGAGGAAGTCCCGTTCCTCCGCGTCGGTGGTCCAGCGGGCGCCCCCGCTCGTCTCGAACCCGGTCCGGGGCGGGGCGGGCAGGTCGGCGGGGCCGGCCGCCTTCGCGGGGAAGGTGACGAGGGGCAGTCCGAGCACGGCGGTCCCGGCGGCGAGGGCCAGGACGCGGCGGGCGGCACGCGGTCGCTTCGGCATGGGGCGGAACGTACGCGACGGGCCCGCCGGGGCGGAAGACCGCGTGCGGGAAACGGGTGAACCGGTGGTTCATGTCGGCCGAATGGCGATCATGTGGCGGGAGGCGCTCTTTACGTGACGGTCCGCGGCGTGGTTCATAGAGTCCGGAACTAAGGACCGACGCCCACCCACGCGTCTTACGTCTCCTATGACTTGGGGAGCATCCGTGCACCGCAGACTGATCGTTCCGAGCGCCCTCGCCGCCTCGCTGCTGCTGGCGATCCCGGCATCGGCGGCCGACTACGTCCCCGGCGCGCCGGGCATCGGCGACTCCTACTACCCGACGAGCGGCAACGGCGGCTACGACGTCTCCCACTACGACCTGCGCCTGAAGTACCAGCCGGCGACCGACCTCCTGGAGGGCACGGCGACGATCCTGGCGACGACGACGCAGAACCTCTCCCGGTTCAACCTGGACCTGGGGCTGCGGGCGAGCGAGGTGCGGGTCGACGGGCGGCTCGCGAAGGTCACCGCGACCGGGGCGCACGAGCTGGAGATCGTCCCGGCCGTGCCGCTGCCGAAGGGCAAGCAGATCACGGTGGTGGTGCGGTACGCGGGCAAGCCGTCCGAGTTCAAGGTCGACGGCTGGTCGGCCTGGCACCGCACCCCGGACGGCGGTGTCGCCGCGCAGGAGCCCGACTCGGCCGCCTGGTGGTTCCCGTCCAACGACCACCCGCGCGACAAGGCCACCTTCGACGTGTCGGTCTCGGTGCCGGACGGCACCCAGGCGGTCAGCAACGGGGTGCTCCAGTCGCAGTCGTCCCGGCTCGGCTGGACCCGCTTCAACTGGCGCTCGAACAAGCCGCAGGCGACGTATCTGGCCACGCTCGCGGTCGGGAAGTTCGACATCACCACGGACAAGACCGCGAACGGGCTGCCCGTCCTCAACGCGTACAGCAAGGACCTCGGCGACAACGCGGGCGCGGCGCGCGCCTCGATCGAGCGGACCACCGAGGTCGCGGAGTGGCTGGAGGGCGTCTTCGGCCCGTACCCCTTCAACGCGCTCGGCGGCTACGTGCCGAACGTGACCAGCGGCTACGCGCTGGAGACCCAGACCCGGCCGTTCTACAGCCCGCGCCAGTTCGCGAACGGCGCGAACGTGTCGGTGGTCGTGCACGAGCTGGCCCACCAGTGGTACGGCGACAGCGTCTCGGTGCACGACTGGAAGGACATCTGGGTCAACGAGGGCTTCGCCCGCTACAGCCAGTGGCTGTGGTCGGAGAAGGAGGGCGAGGGCACGGCCCAGGAGCTGGCCGACTACGTGTACGCCACGCGCACCGCCGAGGACCCGTTCTGGACGGTGAAGCCGGGCGACCCGGGGCCGGACGACCAGTTCCACATCGCGGTGTACGACCGGGGCGCGCTGGCGCTCCAGGCGCTGCGGAACGAGATCGGCGACGAGGACTTCTTCGCGATCCTGAAGGGCTGGCCGCAGCGCTTCGCCCATGGCAACGCGCGGGTCGCGGACTTCGTCCGGTACGCGGAGGAGGTCTCCGGCAAGCCGCTGGCGACGCTCTTCGACACCTGGCTGTACCAGCCGGTGAAGCCGGCGGCCGGACCCGCGCCCGCGGACGCTCCCCTGGCCCGGACGGCCGCCGCGGCGGAGCCGGTCCAGCCGAAGTCGTGGAAGAAGATCGCGGCGACGAACACGGTCCACGAGCACGCGGACCACTGAGGCACCGCCCCGGGAGGCCGTCCGTCAGCGCCCGGCGCGGCGGGCGGCCTCCCGGGCGCGCCGGGCGAGCGGCAGATAGCGCAGCCGCTCGGGCAGGACCGGGACGACGGCCCGCACGACCAGGGCGAGGCGGCGCAGCCGGCGCTCCTGCTCCGTCGTCCACTCCAGGCCGATCGCCGCGCGGGCGTCCGGCGGCATCAGGCCGACGGTGAGGAAGGCGCGGATCCGCTGGAAGGGGCGGCGGAGCAGCGGCCAGAGGGGGCGGAGGGCGAGCCGGAGGAGCAGCGGTCCCCGGTCGGGGGCGGGCACGGGCGCGTCCGGGTCGATCAGCTCGCGGACGACGGCGGTGGCCTCCAGCTCCTCGGCGAGGACCTTGCGGTAGTAGGGCCGGAACTCCTCGACGGTCTGCGGCATGTCCCGGCCATGGATGCCGAGGATCCGGCCGACCTGGAGCCATTCGGCGTACAGCCTGCGGTCCTGGGCCTCGGTGAGGGGCCGGTGGAGCAGGGCGAGGCCGTGCCGGTAGACGGGGTAGCCGGTGGCGTGGACCCAGGCGTAGTAGGCGGGGGTGAGGGCGTGGTAGCGGCGCCCGTGCGCGTCGGTGCCCTGGATGTCCCGGTGCAGGGCGCGCAGCCGGCGCCCTTCGGCGGCGGCCTCGTCGCCTCCGTACACCCAGAGCTGCACGGAGCGCAGCGAGCGCTCGCCGCGCCCCCAGGGGTCGGTGCGGAAGACGGAGTGCTCGTCGACGCCGGCGCCGATCGCGGGGTGGGCGACCTGCATGGTGAGGGCGGCGGGGAGCATGAGGAGGGCGCGGACGTCCCCGGCGACGCTCCACAGCACGCCGCCGACGGGCGGCGGGGCGGGGTCGGCGGCCGTCCGGGCGCCCGCCCGGACGCCGGACGTCCCGGGCCGGGCCGCGGGCGTCGCCGGGTTCCTCGTCGCCTCGCCGCTGGTGCTCATACGGGGGTCCCCCTCTGCCTCTCGCCTCGGTGGCCGCCCCTCCAGGGTGCACCCTCGGGGCCGTACGACGACGCCGGGGGCGGGGGCCGGGGGGGGGGGCCCCGGGGGGGCCCCCGGGGGGGGGGGTGGGGGGGGGGGGGGGGGGGGC